>DASCRU010000001.1:0-13706 GCA_034400015.1 Candidatus Thalassarchaeaceae archaeon
AGATCGTATAGCTGTATTGAATGAAGGTGAACTTCAACAACATGCACCTCCTATGGATGTTTATCGTAATCCTTCAAATCCATTTATCGAAGGATTCCTTTGTGATCATTTGAACGATATTGTTGAAACTGCGAATAGCTTATTTGGTGAGGAAGAATAGTATGAGATACGCAGTTTTCTTTACGATGTTGATGCTATTTTCTGTTTTGCCTTTAGTGGCAATTGAGGCAGAACCATCACCAATTCGTCAAAGAGATTCTATGATTGAATTCACATGGGAGGGAACTGCATCAACGGTTGAAGTATCTGGCGAGTGGGATGATTGGGGTTCAAGAAATACTCTATCTGAAATGAATAATGTTTGGACCATTTCAATGAACATTAATCCAGGGATGTATTGCTACAAATTGATAATTGACGATGAGTGGCTTTTCGATCCGACCCAAAGTTATCGCGGATATTGTGGGGGTGTAGAGAACAGTATTGTTAGAGTTCAGGATTATTCTCAACCAATGTTTTCTCATCAAATGAATGAGGATACATTGACTGTTTTCTGGCATGCTGGTTCAACGGGGACTGGTCCTTTGGAAACCCCTTCTGCACTGAATGCTTCAGTGTGGGATGCAGCGAATTGGACATGGACTCTTGATCTCAGCGGGCTTTCAAATGGGAAACACACGATTCACATTGAAGGAGTAGATGCTTCTGGGATCCCTGCTGATGATCTTCTTCTCCCTTTCTGGATTGGTGAAGAATCTGAATTCATTTGGGAAGATGCTTTGATCTATATGGTGATGACCGATCGCTTCGTAAACGGAAACCAATCTAATGATCCATCAGAAATCCAAGGGGTTGCTCAAGGTGCCGATTGGATGGGAGGGGATTTGGCAGGTGTTACCAACATGATTCAATCTGGGCATTTCACAAATCTAGGAGTCAATGCATTGTGGCTCACGCCATTCAATGAGGCTGCAAATGGGACTGGACTTGCAGCAGATGGTGTGCATGAAGTTTCTGCATACCATGGGTATTGGCCTGTAGAACCGCGAAGTATTGACCCTCGTCTTGGCACGCCAGAGGAATTGTATGAATTGGTTGATGCAGCTCATGCTCAGGGAATCCGAATCATGGGCGATTTTGTTGTAAATCATGTTCACCAAGATCATCCTTACCATGCCAATCATCCTGATTGGTTTAACCAAGGATGTATTTGTGGAGAGGAGAACTGTGATTGGACCGATCATCGACTTGATTGTCTGTTTAGGGACTATATGCCCGATCTGAATTGGAAGGATAGAAATGCCTCTGAACAAATGATTGAAGATATTCTTTGGTGGATTGAAACATATGATTTAGACGGAGGCCGAATTGATGCTGTTAAGCATGTAGATGACCTTGCAATTACCAATCTAGCAGTTCGAATCAATGAGAGATTCGAGACTGCTGGAACAGATATCTATCTCAAGGGCGAAACAGCAATGGGTTGGTCTGGACACGACCTTGCTTCAAACTCTGAACAATATGGGACAATAAATCGATACATTGGCCCTAATTCGTTAGATGGTCAAGCAGATTTCGTTCTCTATCATGCAACGTCTGATCGCGTTTTTGCTACTGGTGAGGAGGATTACATCCATCTTGATTATTGGACCGCTCGAAGTCAAGATCAATATGTCGAAGGTTCGGTAATGGTTCCATTCGTTGGAAGCCATGATGTATCTCGTTTCTCATCACGTGCAGATCCTGGAACTGCCGATGAATCGAATCAATGGGTAGAACAAGGTCTACCTGGTCAACCTGGAACAGATGATCCATATCGTGCTTCGCTTCAAGCACATGGTTGGTTATTGACTACTCCTGGCGCTCCGATGATTTACATGGGTGATGAGTATGGAGAATACGGGGGGGCAGATCCAGATAATCGTCACATGTGGCGAGATAATCAGTTGCTCAATGAAAGAGAAAGAAACCTCCAAGAGAATATTAGTCAACTTGGAGTTCTTCGTTCTGAACTCGAATCTTTACGCCGTGGTGGTTATCAATCAATCTTCAATTCCTCCGATGTAGTTGTCTACCAACGTTCAACTGGCCCAGATTCTAGTCTTGTTGCTTTGAATAGAGGGGCATCAAGTGTATCTGTTGATGTAGGAACTGAATTCAATGATCATTCCACCGTTTTTGGAACAGGAACTCTTGAGAATGGAACAAATTTACTTCATCTGTCTCAGCATAGTGTTACAGTACTAACCAACGAAACATCGTATTTTGAATCGAACATCACGAGCCCTGAGCGAGAACCCGATAGTCATTGCTTAATTGTTGAAAATTTAACGGTGAATGAAACATTATACATTACCCTTGAAATGACAAATATCTGTGATAAAGGGATAAATTATCCTGGGGTAAATGCTACTGCAAATAATCCACTTGTAGAAGGATTTCTAGGTATATTTGAGTGGTATTATCTCATATTCGCAAATTCTACTTACAATTATTCATGGCAACTGATATTGAATGAAACAATACCAAACGGTAGTGAAATTATCTTGACGTTTGAAGCTGCAATTCTAAATTGTGGACCCTCAGAATTGTTTTTCCATGATTGTCCTAATTCAATACTGAATTACTCCTTCGTTGTTGAATGGCCAGAACCAGAACCAGAACCAGAGCCAGAACCAGAACCAGAACCAGAACCAGAGCCAGAGCCAGAGCCTGAGCCTGAGCCAGAGCCTGAGCCAGAGCCTGAGCCAGAGCCAGAGCCAGAGCCTACATGTATTGATGGCGAAACTCGTCCTGCTGAAGATGGATGCAACGATTGTTTCTGTACTGATGGCGCATGGTCGTGTACTGAAATAGCTTGTAGCCCGGATACCGATGATTCATCCAATGATTCTGATTTGGAATCCGAAGAAAGTCTGATTTCGATGAGTTATGCACCTTTGATTGTAATTGGTATCATAGTTGGAGTAATTGCTATTCTTTTGTTACGTTCACGCGAATCAATTTAGTCTTCCACTATCCTTTATTGCTGTTCTAAACCAATCGATATTCGCATCATTTAGATCGTCCCATTTACATTTCCAAGACCAATTTCCTTCTTTTGTTCCAGGTGTATTCATTCTAGCTTCTGACCCCAATTTTAGAACATCTTGTAAAGGAATTATTGCTAAATTCGATACAGAATTTAGAGCCTCTTTTACTGTTTCATCTACTGGTTTGACACCCCAACCAACTGTGGTATCGTTATCATGCGTCCCCGTGTAGACTACGGTATCCTCGGTATGATTTTCAGGACGGTGAGGGTTGTTTTTATCATTGGTTGCAAATTGTAGTATTGCCATTCCTGGAAGTCTATGCTGTTTTCTTAATTCAGTTACACTTTCTGGAATAATTCCAAGATCTTCTGCAACAATTTCACCTTGAATTTCTGAGAGGATTGCCTGTAGAAAATCATCACCAGGTCCCTTTTCCCAAGTTCCATGTTCTGCAGTAGGATGATGGGCAGGAATAGACCATGCAGAATCAATTGCTCGAAAATGATCTATTCTTACAATATCGAAGAGATTGAACATTCTTTTCATTCGTTCTTTCCACCAATTGAATCCGTCTTCACGATGAATGGGCCAATTATAGAGAGGAGTCCCCCATCTTTGGCCAGTAGGTGAGAAATAATCTGGAGGCACACCCGATACATGTGAAGGCCGCCCATTTCCATCTAAATTGAAATGATTTGGAGCGGCCCAAACATCTGCTGAGTCGTGGGCAACAAAAAATGGGATATCTCCAAAGAGCCTAATTCCTGAAGCCGATGCAGTTTCTCTAAGATGCATCCATTCCTGTTCAAATTGAAATTGCTGAAGTCGAATTGTTTCGATGATTTCTTCCTCTGACTCTAATACTTCATTCATCGTATTCTTCTCACGATTTCGAAATTCTGCTGGCCATTCTGTCCACGCTTTCCCGTCGAATCGATTTTTCAATGCATTGAATAGAGCATAGTCATCTAGCCAATGAGTATTAATTTCACAAAAAATCTTGTAGTCTTTCTTTGATACAGATTGTTGATTATCTTCAAGAAATCCATTCCATCCAGCGAAAGCAGAAGTTGACGAGTATGGTGATCCGAATCTATCAGGTGGGTGTAGGGGCAACATTTGCCAAACCCCAATACCCATTTTTTTCAAAAATTCACAGAATTTCAAGGCCCCATTTTCTCCTAGATTGGAATCGGGTAGACTGGTTAGATGGCAGAGGATTCCCACATGTTTCTGAGGAATCATGTTCTGCACCTATATGGAATCAAAAGCATCGTAAAAACGTCGATAATCACTAATCATTCTAGCACCTGTGAAGCGCGCACTGGTGCAAATTGCAGATCTCATCATATGAGCCCAACGCTCATCCCCTTCTTCCCAAGTAGGTAATACTTCATTCTCAAGAACATTGTACAGGGCTTCAACATCACGGGTATCATTTCTGTCATCTTCTGACTCTCCAATCCCCCAGCCATTAACTCCATGTTCACAAGCTTCAGGCCACCACCCATCTAGAATTGAACAGTTAGGGACTCCATTCATTGCTGCTTTCATCCCACTAGTCCCAGATGCCTCCATGGGCCGTACAGGATTATTCAACCAGATGTCTACACCAGCAGTCATTGCTAAACCAGTTGCCATGGAATAATCTTCTAAAAATGCAACCGGAATTTTTTCAGCGACTTGTTCTGCACCTGCAAAGATGTCACGGATTAGTTGTTTTCCACCCTCATCCTTTGGATGTGCCTTTCCAGCGAAAACAAATTGTATTTTTCCAGCACCAATTTTTTGTAATCTTTCAATATCACTGAAAACTAAATTGGCACGCTTGTATGTTGCAAAACGGCGGGCGAAACCAATTGTTAAACGGCTTGAATCTAATTTCACCCCCGTACTAACATGTACGAGTTCTCTCAAAATTGACCGAGCATTACTGCGAGCTAAAATCAGGGATTCATCAGGAATCTTTCCAGCATGAGCAAGGATTGTGGGGTCTTCTCTCCATCCCGATAAATGCGCATCGTACACTTTTGCCATTGGAAGGGAAGTCCAAGTAATGTGGTGAACTCCATTTGTTATTGGCTCAATATGAGTTCCCTCAAACATGGAAGAAGCAACCCAAGCGTTAAGATTTGAAACTGCATTTACACTGCCTGCTAGTGCAATTCCTAAATGACTCATTGAACAATGTTCTTCACCACCTAATTGTCTACAATCTTGAGGGAGAATATCCCCAAGAACTTCCTCAACATCAGGCCATGAAAAACGGTCGTGACCTGCAGGAACTGGGGTATGAGTTGTGAATAAGGATCGGCCGGATAATTCTTCACGGCTCCAACCTTGATTCAACATTTCTAACATAGCAAAAGTGCAATGCCCCTCATTTAGGTGCAAACCAGTGATATTATGGCCCAATTGTTGTAATGCACGAATACCACCCACGCCAAGTAAGTACTCTTGACGAATTCGTGTTTTATCATCACCTCCATACAACCTATTTCCTAATATTGAATGTTCATCTGAATTTTCTGCATGCCTAGTATCCAAGAAATATGTGGAGATTCCTTTGATTTTGTATAACCAAACTTTGGAATGAAGAATCTCGCCATCTAGGGGCAATGAAATTTCAATTCCAGTATCGCAAAGGTACTCTTCGGGATTGATCTCGCCATAGGTTTCTGTTTGGTTGCCCCTTTCATCCAAATGTTGTCGGCCGTAACCTTGGCGGTAAAGCAATGTTACTGCTACTAAATCCAGTCCAGCATCTGCTGCTGATTTGATGTGGTCTCCTGCTAGAACACCTAGTCCGCCTGAATATGTATGAAGTCGGCTTTCGAAGCCTACTTCTGCTGAAAGATATGCGACGGCCATGCACTACTCACCTGCTCTCAAGTGCCCCAATCCGCTTGTACCGGTATTTATTCCATCCTCTCAGAAGATGACTTTTTTGAATGTAGAATAATATGATAGGGGCGGCACGGAAGTACATGGATGCGATTCCGGGACCAAGGTCTAGAATTGCACTTTCTCTTGTACTTGCAATGATGTTGCCCACATTTCTTGGGATTGTAAATGCAACAACTCCCGATGATATCCAAATTAATGGCGATTTATCTGATTGGCCCAGTTCAACCAATATGGGGGTTGATGCAAATGGAATCTCCCTCCATTTAACATGGAATTCAACCCACTTATTTGTGGGATGGAATGGGACAAATTGGGCTTCAAATGAAGAAGGAGCTGATTTGTTTGTCTATCTGAATACTACTTCGGGAGGCACATCACTTTCCAAGGGATGGGGTTATTCCCACGTACTCCCATTTGCTGCAGATTATGCATTGGTCCTTGAGGACTCAGATTATCATGCTATATTGGAGGAACAAGATAGTGTATGGCATACTACTCATGAGGAGAATTTGGTAACAAATACTCACACATTCCCTGGTGAACGATACATAGGCTGGGAAAATAATATGCAGACAGAGATAGCAATTCCATGGTCAACCATCGGAGAACCGAAATCAGTAGATTTTGTTGTTTGGGCCCAGTGGCAGGATGAAGGACATGTGTGGTCTTCTTTTCCACCTCCAAACCCAGCATCATCGAATGGTGCAGAGACATTTACACATATGTATCACCTTCCTGATCGAAATGCATCTGTCGATCCATCATCAATGGAGATTCATGCAAGTTCTGGAGTGAGTAAGGCAGATGATGCATTGAATGTAGCAATAGTTTTCCATCAACACCAACCGTATTACAAGAACAAATTGACGGGGATGTTTGAACTTCCATGGGTTCGAGTTCACGCGATGACAGAGTATGTTGATTCACCTGGTATTTTGGCTCAGTATCCTGAAACTCAAGTCACATACAACCTTGTTCCCTCATTCCTTGAGCAACTTGTTGATTATCATCGAAATGAGACTCCAGACATTCACACTGATTTCGCACGTAGGGCATGGCCGACGAATCAGAATGGCACAGTTGCCGACTATCCTAATGCTACAGAATTAGAATTACACACAATGCAATTCCAGTCATTCTGGAATAGTGGTTGGATTTACAACGTTTCATCTGAAGATCCGAATGCATGGGTCTTGCCAGCTAGTCTACGTTACAAAGAGCTGTACGATGCTACATTACACAATTTGAAACCAGCGACTATTATGGAGGACACACTTCTTTCCCCTCAAGATTTACTTGATCTTCAAGTCCTTTGGTATCTCTTTCAATTTTCACCAGATTATGTTCAAGGAGAATATTCTGCATTTTTTACCGAATCTAATGGTACTCCATCAAAGTCAGATCAGGGTTTGATGGATTTATTCACCAAGGGGCGAGAGTATACTCCTGCAGATCTCACCTATGTTATTGATCAGCAGCATGCACACATGGGCAATGTTTTGCCGATGTATAGTCAACTTGCATCTAGAGGCCAAGTGGAACTTACAACCACTCCCTACTATCACCCTATAATGCCTCTACTGATGATGGATGGCTGGACTTTTGAGGATGGAATCAGAGTCAATAAGGATGCATGGCCCGATGATGTCACAACCCATCTAACCAATGGAATGAATTTGTTTGAGGCAGAATTGGGTTTCCGTCCGACAGGCATGTGGCCATCTGAACAAGCAGTATCTCCACCGATGGTTCAACCCGTTTCTGATGTTGGAATTGAATGGATGATCACTGATGAAGAGATTCTATCTAAATCAACAACCTCATCCGGAGGTTCAATCGATGTTGATGATGCAGCTCAATTAGCGACTCCATGGATTGTTGAAGGAGATAGTGGGGGAGAAGTTGCAGTTATCTTCCGTGATAGAGTAATTTCCGATCGTTTGGCCTTCCAGTATGGATCAATGACTCCTGAGGCTGCTGTGACTGATTTCTTGTCGTACCTCGATGCAATTCGTGCAGAATTGATTGAAGCAGGAGAGGATCCAAGTGAACATTTGTTGACAGTTGCAATGGATGGTGAGAATTGGATGTTTATGTCTGAATTCCAGCATAATGATAACGCTCGTCCATTTGTACATGAATGGTATTCTCGTCTTTCATCTCATCCTACCGTTGTGACTACTACACCTTCTGCATTCTTAGCTCAGAACCATACTCTCCCTCGAATTGACACGATTGGAACAGGGTCATGGATTGATGGCACTCTAAGCACTTGGGCAGGAGAGGCCGATGAGAGTCTTGCTTGGCAACGATTAGTGGAAGCGAGAAATGTATTGGTCGATTTTGAGTCGCAGAATCCAGATGCATCTGGCCTAGAACTTGCTTGGGAGTCACTCTACATTGCAGAAGGAAGTGACTGGTATTGGTGGTATGGATTAGACCAAGATAGTGGCTATGATGAGATGTGGGATGTTTTGTTCAAAGTTCATCTCTCAAACATCTACCGAGCAATCAATCTTGATCTACCTCCATATTTGCAGGATCTTTGGACAAATCCTGCATTGCCTGATCAGGCAGCTAGTGGTATCATAGAGCCAATGATTGACGGGATTGCATTACCTGGTGAATGGGATGGAGCTGCAATTTATTCTGCGGATTCTGTTGATGGCGGAGACCTCGATATTGATTCATTCCATTTGGGTTATGATGCCTCAAATCTCTACATCAGAGTGGATATGAACGGACCAGATGAAATTGAATCATTAAATCAGACTAGAGATGCGGACTTAGCAATCTATTTCATGCAACCTAATGCACAGAATTTCAATGAAGTTGAAACGAATTTCAGGACTTATTATGGGAATCAAATTCTAGGATTTCCTGCCAAGAAGATGGTTGCATTTGACTTTGAACAACTACGTGAGGATGGCCAATCTAAGTGGAATTTATTCGATGCTCGAGGAAAGATAGGAGATAACGAACAATGGGCCTTGGAAGGGTCATCAATACTAGGTGGATGTGCTGGTAACGAGATATACGAATTCATGATTCCCTGGTCTGATTTGGGACTCGCTCCCCGATATACTACTCGTATCAAGGTGGTTTCGGCATGGGCGGATTCCCTCGCATATGGAGATGGACAGGATCTTGAGATCGCCCCCCCAGCTCCCGCTGAGATAGTCCTCCCTGATCTTGAAGAGTGGGTGACTTTGCTTGAATTTGATGACCCAACAGGCGATGAAAATGGAGATGGAAATTACATCTATCCTCTAGCTAGCGATTTCACACCTGGAAACGGCCTCTTTGATGGAACTTCGATGCGCATTAGTCAGAGTTCATGGAATGCTCGCTTTGAGATTGAGATGGAGGAGATGACCGATTATTGGAGTCTCTCTAATGGATTTAGTCATCAGATTGTCCAAATTTATGTTGACCAAGGTGATACTTCTTCTGGGCGCACAGAGATGCTCGAAGGTGCAAATGCTATAGTTCATCCAGATTGGGCATGGGAAGTGGCAATATCTGCAACTGGTGATCCAGGTGCTGTGAAGGCGGTTAATGCAGCAACAGGAGAGACTAGTGCCAAAGGTATCGAAGTCTCTGGAGATGTTGAAACAAAGACAATTTCAATTACAGTCTCAAAGAACGTGATTGGTCAAGATGTCCCCAATTATCGTTTCATTGTCATTCTAGGAAGTCAAGATGGATTTGGTTCTGGCAAGTGGAGGGATGTAGATGCTACTGCCAAGACTTGGCGTTTCGGTGGAGGTGCTGATCCTTCTACTGTTGATGGTAAAGATTACGACCCGAATATCCTCGATGTAATGCTTCCTGAAGGAGACCAAGCAGCCATGTTAGGCGCTTATGATGTCTCATCCCAACAATATGCAATTCTGACAGGTTTTGAACTCCCTGAGGTCGCACAACAAGTGTATGGTGCAAAGGTTGCAGGAACAACAGCCAATTCTGCAATTCTTGAATGGTCTACTACACAACCTGAAGGAGGAATAGTTTCCTGCTCTACAGGTGACACTGTGCTTGGAGAATGGAATGAATCATTGATTTCTTCTTCTGGTGCTGCTTCACTTACACATACAGTACAACTGACTGGTCTGAATACCTCTACTGCTTACATTTGCTCTATTTCTGTAGGCGATGCACCCCCCATATCTGTAAATTTCAATACATCAAACGAATTGGACGAAGATCCTCCAGAGGTTCTGAATCTTGCAGTTCAAGTCCTTGAAGGCGGCTCATTACGGGTGACGTGGTACACAAGTGAAGAATCTTCAGAATCTATAGAAGTTGATGGTCAAACATTCACGGGAGATACTGTTGCTCTTCGAAAGAATCACGACATTACCATAGTTCCTATTCCCGATTTACCAGCGTTACAAACATTCACACTTTCAGTTACTGCATCTGATGCATCTGGAAACAGCAACACCTCTAGCGTTCAATTTGTAATTAGTGAAGAAGACGCAGCATCTCCTCTGCCCGACGATCCAGGTCCAAAAGATTGCGCTACATTGGATGGAGATGGATGCGGTGCTCCATCTTCGAACAATGGACCTCTTATCATCGGTTTTGCAGTCTTTGTAATTTTGTTGGTTCTTGTTGCCCTATTACGAACTAGAATATCTGAGAATGAAATGTTAGATGGATTAGTCGAGGACTTAGATGTCTTTGAGTAATTACGCGAATGGAATGCTAGCTGTTTCATGTGTATGTAGATTCACAACTGTCAGGATTGCTGGACGAGGTTGGAATCCAAGAGTTCGCTGATATCCTGTTTGATCTTGCCAAGTGCTACTATGGATCAACTTCACACCTTTGTAATCTGAGACATGGTGTCCATGGACGTGGCCAGTTACGAAGATATCTGGAATTGTCCGAATCACCAGATTATCTTCTGGTTCGGGGGAGAGTGGCGTTTTCGCGCCCCATGATGGGGCTAGATGCCTTCGATCAATCATTGCTCTCATTGCAGCTTCAGGACGATCATATGAGACGTTCCTCATCTTGGATACGAAATCGTCGATACTTTTCCCGTGGTAAGAAAGGATTCGCACCCCATGTAGGCTGAAGTCACAGGGGTTCCCAACGAAAGTCGTGTTGTTGTAGTCTTGTTGTAGTTCTGGATCCAATGCTGGTTGCGGTTCTGCTGGCCGTACAGCATCGTGATTTCCTGGGAGTAGCATGACATCAACCCAGTCAGGCAATGGCTCGAGAAGTTTTGCAAGGCCACCATATTGATTGAAGAGGTCTGGGATTGCCAACTCCTTCTCTTGATTGGGATATATCCCAACTCCATCTACTCCGTCTCCACTGATTACGAAATAGCGAATTGTTCTAGCGAGTGGATCAGTGTTGAACCATTCTACCATTTTGTGCCATTGTGCATCCAAGAATGTCTTAGAGCCAAGATGTACGTCAGAAAGGAAGGCAACTGAAACAGCTTGATCGACTGGGGCTGAATTTTTTTCATGTTGTTGTAATGGTGGAAAGTAGATATTTTCGACAATGAATGTATCTCTTTTGCCTCGATCAGATTTTAATCTTCCAAGAACACCAACCACATCATCTGGCATTAATCCGGTGTGTAGGGGATGTTCTTCTCCATATTCTTCACGATTGAACATTATACATTCTATTTCTGCACCTTCATCCTCGAGTACAAATCTTAGATGTCCGTGCCGTTTTGTATGAGCTGGTGAATTTACAATTCCAATGAGGGTGCAATCTTCTTCCCTAAATCGGGGTTTATTCATAGAAATTTCACCGATTTGAGTTGGCCTATATGGTAGACATCGTGAATCGATTAGCATTTTTCGTATTGTTGATAATCGATCATTGAAACAAGACAGGATATCACTCATCCTCCCTTCAGTAATACTGTTGCCCGTTATGTCGAAGTGTACTTCCAATTCCATGTCTACATCTCTTGCTTCCATTGGAAAGGCAGCTAAGTCATAGTGGGCAAGGCCATGAGGCCTAGGAGCGGGCGAAACTTCTGGTTCTTTGATACCAGCAATAGTGCGCGCTCCCGAAGAAACTGAATTTGAAATTCCTGCAATTGTGAGTAAACGTTCAATTGTTTTTTCATCTAAAAATCCGGTGATTTGATTTTCAAATGCAGCTACAATGATTGGTTCGATTGAATCTAAGGGTTCCAGTAATTTGCGAGTCACGCGCGTAGTTAGAAGATGAATTGATGCCAAACTCCGTTGACGAGCCTCCCAAGTCTCCTCACTCATGGAGTCCGTGCTGAACAGGGGCGCTCAAAGAGGATTGCGCTCTATTCTTCTGACCAGATATCCTCATCTTCCTTTTTTCGGAGTTCCTCTACTACGGTTCCATCAGCCTGTTCATCTGACCAAATTACCTCTCCGTACCATGTGTCTTCCATTCCAGGGACTCGTCCGAAAGCCGAAAGTGTCGCTTCCTTCAACGTAAGTTGTTCGGGTTCCTTTTCTTCCTCATCAATCTTAGAACGGAAATCAAGCCGATGAGTTCCAGTCTCTTCTGTCTCGAATACATTTAGAGCAGTTTCAAGAGCTAGGCTAACGAATAATTGTTTATTCATAGATCGGTCACCGCCTTGGCTGGTTGTTGAACGAACTAGGAACCTATCTTCCCAGAATGCACAAACAAAACCAAGACCCACTGGTTTGGTCACTGTGCCTCCACTAGGTCCCGCGATCCCAGTAATGGATATGGCTAAATCTGCACCAGAGCGTCTGAGTGCCCCTTCTGCCATTGCTGCGGCAACATCTTTGGATACTGCGCCAGGAACAGAATCGCCCTCAAATTTCTCCCTTTCAACTCCCAATTCTTTCATTTTTGATTCATTGGAATAGGTTACCCAACCTTGTTTGAACCATTCACTTGAACCAGAGATATCTGTAAGTGTGCTAGTTAGCATTCCACCAGTACATGATTCGGCTGTTGTAATCATCCAGCCATTTTGTTTTAGCTTCCGAGCAAGCCTGGAGGCCAAGGTCGCGTTACGCTCACCCATTATCCTCACCGGGTGAGGCATCATTCAAGAGGATGACTGATGTAATAATTGGTGGGCCCGACCGGAATTGAACCGGTGATCTTCGCTTTGTAAGAGCGACGTCATAACCCCTAGACCACGGGCCCCACACCTCGCGAGAGGCATTCTATTGTTGAAGTAGTCGCTTAAGGAGTAACTCTACTTCGGTCTCTAGGGAAGAGTACAACTTCACGCACATTCCCTGCACCAGTCAGCACCATCAACAGTCTAGCAACTCCTAATCCCCATCCTGCATGAGGGGCAGCACCGAACCGAAATCCATCTGTGTAGAAAGTGAAATCTTTGGGGTCTAATCCCATATCTCTCAGATTATCTTCAAGGATATTTACACGGTGTTCTCTTTGACCACCAGAAGTCATCTCGTCGCGCCCATAATTCAAATCAAATCCGCGACTCAACTGCTCTCCTGTAGTTCCCTTCTCATCTTTGTCGTGATAGATGTAGAATGGTTTCATTTCCATCGGCCATCTTGGGATGAAGTGAAAACCGGGATGTTCTACAGCAATTAAATCGGCATCGGATGCGCTTATGTCGTCGCCCCATTTTATGTCGCCTCCCTTTGATTGAATGATTTCTATTGCCTCATCGTAACTTACTCGAGGAAATGGTAGAGCCGGGATATCGACAGTGATAGGCCCTAGTTCTTGGGAGCCTCTGTATTCATTTATGATCTCGATTAGATTCTGATCGTTGGATGCAACCTG
>DASCRU010000002.1:0-3579 GCA_034400015.1 Candidatus Thalassarchaeaceae archaeon
AAGAGAGTTTCAAACAACGAATGGAAGAGGCAATTTCTACAGCACAGAAGACAGGTGCTACCATTCCTGTAGGTCCGATTGAAGTTTCAGTTGATGCAGGCGAAGACGGCGTTCTAGGTACAGATGATGACGAGATTCAAGTTAATCCCGCAGGTACTGCTGAGCAGGAAGAAGAGTGAGTGAGTCTTCGATGGGCATCGCCCAACCAGGGCAAGGTCCCTCGATTCTAGTTTCTGCGATGTCTTTAGGAATGTTTTCAATTTCTTTCTTTGTTTCGGACCCGGGTGGATTCATTACTCTAACAGGGGTGATTCTAGCATGTTTGGCATCATTCATTATTTTCTTTCATCGTGACCCTGAACGTTTTATTCCAAAAGATGAGAAAATTATCCTCTCACCTGCGGATGGAAAGATAATGTTCGTTGTAAGAGAAAGATCTACTGGAAGACGTCCATCAAAAGAAGAAATGAATTCTGGTAAAATAGAAATTCATCCATTGACGGGGGATTGGTATCCTGAACCACTCAACAATCCACTAAGTTTCAAGACCGAACAGAGATGGGAACAGGTTTTGCAAGGATCTGAACAATCTTCAGATGTATTCCGAGTTGCCATCTACATGTCTCCTCTTGATGTTCATGTTCAACGTAGTCCATTCAAATCACAAGTTATTGCAATGGAACATCGTACTGGTAAGGGTAGATTGAGGGGGCCATTCCTTCGCGCAGCAAAAAAAGAAAGTGAAGGCAATGAACGAGTTAGATCTGTTTTCCAAGGTATCGATGGATTGTTAATTGAGATCATACAGATTTCAGGTGCTTTAGCTCGAACAATAATCCCATTTTGTTCAATTTTAGATAATCTGGAAAGAGGCCAACGATATGGGATGATTCGTTTTGGGAGCCGAGTAGATATTCGAATCCCTGCGAATGGGACAATCCCATTGGTTGAATCTAATGAAATAGTACTTGCTGGGCACTCACCTCTATTTCAAAGAGAGTGATTATGGGTGGAATAGGAAGGCAAAACCAATGATGACATATGTCGCTAGAAGCATTGCTCCTTCCATCCAATTTGATTGCCCATCTCGACAAATACTGTTAGCGATAAGTACTGCAAGCATGCAAGCCGCAGTCTCCAACAATCCAAATTCAAAAGTCAAATCTAATCCTATAATCCAAGAAATGAGAATTACAAGTGGGGCGACAAATGCTGCTATTTGAACAGATGAACCGATTGCAATCCCAATTGAAAGATCCATTCGGTTTTTTGCGGCTACTACTACTGCTGTGAAATGTTCAGCTGCATTACCAAATAAGGGCAATAGGATAACCCCTATGAAAACTGCTGGCAACCCTAGAGTATCTCCGGCGGCTTCTACTGAGTGTACCATAATCTCCGCCATCCATGAAACGAAGATTGTTGAGATAATGAGTAGTAGTGCAGCATCTCGTAGATTCATGGTTGCATCTTCATGTTCATGATTACTCGCTGCCATCATATCTGAATGAGTTTTGAGTTGAAACAGAAGTAGTAAACCATAGGAGACCATTAGAACGATTGCAGCCAATCGAGAAACCATTAGCACTCCATCTAATATTTCTGATTCGGGAAATTGGCCTGAGGAAGAAAGTGTGATGTGAAAGACAGTAGGTAGAATCAGACAAATTGTTGCCAATAGAAGAAGTGTTGAGTTGATGCTTACTGCTTGCGGATTGAAACTCTGTTTTTTGTGTCGGAGGCCACCCCAAAGGAATGAGAGCCCCATAACAAGTAGCAGATTCCCAAGAATACTTCCAATCAGACTAGTTTTGACTAATTGTACCATTACATCTCCCCCTGCATTATCTCCTGCTTTGTATGCACTAGATGCGGCATAGATTGCAATTACCGCGATGATAATTTCAGCAGCATTTCCGAAGGTAGCATTTAGTAAACCACCGACAGACTCAGAAGTCTTGGTAGCAATTTCTTCTGTGGCCTTCCCCATCAAGAACGCAAGCGGCATAATTCCAATCATAGAAAACACGAATTGTGATGTAGCACTCATGTGAGTAATTGATGCATAAGCTGCAATAGGAACAGAAAGAAGCAACCAGTTGAGATAGGATTTCCTAGGGTCACATGCTGAAACCAATGCCGCAAAGCCATTCAACATCATTTCCTCTGAGCCGGTGATGCTGCCTTCGTCCTCTCCCATAGAAGTAGCGTGTAAAAGACGGAGCGTCAAGATTCCGATTCTCGGAGCCTTCATGTTGAGAAGAGTTGAGGACAGTCTATGCTCCGCGGCCCTTCTATCGCCCTTTCGGGCGCGCCAGGGTCTGGTAAGAGCAGTATTGCTAAATTGGCAGAAGAAGATGGATGGAGAATAATTTCAGTCCAGTCATTAGCCAAGGAACATGGCTTGTTAGGCCCACTTGATTCAGAAGAAGATGCACGAGAAATTGATATTGATGCCCTTCGCCTTGCCTTAGGATCTATCGAAGGCCCTTTGATTATTGATGGCCATCTTAGCCACTTCCTCGAAGTAGATGCCGTTGCAATTTTGAGATGCGAACCATCAATTCTTCAAGCCCGTCTTCAGGACCGTGATTATCCTGCATGGAAGATTAAATCTAATGTGGAATGGGAATTAATGGGGGGAACTTGGGCAGAAGTCGAGACAAAAAATGTTGCAGAGTTTGAAAACACATCATGTGAGATTAATGACGTATGGGCGGCAATAAGGGATTGGATTAGTGAAGGATATCCTAGCCGAGAACCATTTATTGATTGGTTTGAATGATTAAATGATGGCCTTGCGGAGTTTGATTACATAATCTAATCCAGACAGTACTGTTAGAGTAGTTGCAATCATTACGGCCCAGAAGCAGATATCTGCATAGATCATTCCAGCCATAGAAGTTCCATGTATGGCCATTCCGCCTAGAATCATAATTATTGCAATTGTTTGAGACATTGTCTTTCCTTTCCCCCATTTACTAGCAGAAAAATCAATTCGTTGAACTTCTGCAAATCCTCTAAGTCCAGTGATAAATACCTCTCTGGCAAGGATTAGGATTACTGCCCAAATTGGAACGAAAGAAGATGTCCAAGGCGATGAAGCCAATAGAATGAACATTGTTTGAATCAATATTTTGTCTATTAACGGGTCCATCATTCTACCAAAAACAGTCACGCTGTCCAATTTTCTAGCTAGATAACCATCTAATGCATCTGTAGCCATTCCAATAGAAAAAACACACAATGTTGCCCACCAAAACCATGGTTCAGGAAAATTATTTTCGCTACCCCAACAAACAAAAATAGCAGTTAAAATTGGAACTGCCATTAGTCTGGACATGCTTACGATGTTGGGCCATGGGCTAACCACCCGATTTTCGTCCATGAACTGTTTAAGAAGAACTTATGCAAGGTTCTTCCGGCGATATAGATGCTTCAAAGAACTGGTTTCTAGGATAAATTCTCAGCGTCAAGTTCATGTCAGTTAGAGTACCATCGATAGTATAGGTCCAGCCATGTCTGCGAAGTCTCGTTCCAGTTTTTCGCTCGTACTCATCCTTTTATTGAGTATGATTT
>DASCRU010000003.1:0-3550 GCA_034400015.1 Candidatus Thalassarchaeaceae archaeon
GAGCTAGAATTTCTGCTGAAGGGAAATTGTTCACCTGCCTTTTTGCAACAAAAGGTACGGATCTGAAAGCAATATTACGTGATGAGGATAGTGAAAACCGAATCAAGGATACAATTTCAGAAATTTGGTCATTGAGAGATGATCGCTATTCAGAACTAAGAAGTAAAACACCAAAACCAGGAACTATTTCTCTCCCTAAGATTGAGATGTCGTATATTGGTGGATGATTTACGTTTGAGGTGTTGCTGTAGATACTTCTAGAGCAAGGTCATGAATTAATGTCCATGGAGCAGATGTTAAAATTGCTGGATTTGGATATGATGCGACACAAGAAGGATGGCCAGATTCAGTCAACGCTTCTGCAAGTTTCCCAGGAGATGGAGGGCCATTAAGAGGGATATGTGGATGTAAACGGTCCACAATCAACAAAGAGGAGTTTGAGGCTACTTTGGCTTCCTCTGAAAATCGATGGATTGCTCGATGGACTGAACGACGAGAATTCTCAATTAGGGATTCATGCTCATCACTAGGAAATCCCCATTCTGAAAGAGAGGCTGTGTCTGGTACACACAACTGTTCGGCTAAATCAAGATCAAAGGATGAGAGAACCTCTGAAGAAGCAAGAGGGCCAGTCCACAAAGGACCTGAAACTCTTCTATCCTGATGATTTACAGGATGGCGGAACGGAAGGAAACAGAAAGGTTGGCTACTCTCTGGACAGCCATGAGAATGTAAGCCTGCTTCTATACTAGATTCAAGTTCTTCACGTGTAGGATTGACTACTCTCCAACCAATATTCTTCTCAACAGCACTAGCGCCTTGTTTCGACCTCTTCACTGATACTGATACCCTCATATGATGTGATTCCCAAACAGACAACAAAGGCATAATTGCACGATCATGACGTGCCGCTGTTCGAGCTACATTTGCCATTAAGACACGAAGACCTGAATCATGAGCCCAATGATCGGTTCGAACGAATGCTCCGTAACGGCGCATTGTTGGGCCTTTACTAGAACCAGTAAGCGCTGCAGTATCGGTAGCACTGACCTCAAGGATTGCATCACGGGAAAGTGCCTGAATGACTGGATCAAGAAATGGTATTGGAGAACCGTAGGGATCCAAATCAATCCAATGCCATCCTCCTTCTAGAACTCGAGTCCGAAGATCTCCTTGTAGCAAAACTAGTGGGCTATCTGAATGGAATTTTTTGACGTTCTTTTCGACCCAAAATAGTGATTCAGGAAGGATATCACAAACATGGATATCCAATCGATCGCTCATCTGAGATGGTAGTTCAGTTAACCATCTTCGGGAGCGAATCCCAGATGCACCTAAACCATCCAAAACTCGAATCTTTCCTTCAGGTAATCTTGAACTTGAAAGAACATGATGAAGTAGCAAAACAGACCTAGTCCGATTTCCCGACATAGCTGCATTATGGAATACTTCTCTCAATCCTTTGGAACCTGGACCTCGCCCAAAATGCTCGTCAATTTCTATTGGAGTGGGGAGAATAGATGGGGTGGCTCCCTCAAGAACAAGTGTCGTCTCACCCTCTTCCATGTGTTGATGAAGAGGGTCCTAACTATGGCACTTACCGTGGCGGAGGTTTAGTATCTGAGAAGTAACGTTTTGCCATTGTAATCCCATATCTTATCGTATCTACTCGTTTAGCAGTATTCTCATCATTCAAGAGACCAAGAGTTATCGTAGCAATACGATCACCAATTGGAAGATCTTCACCGCCATCATAGGCACATACTTCTCGAAATAGTACTGACTTTCCATTCTTTGTTCGGCCTACTGGCCTCACAATATACGGTGCACCATGGACTCCAATTCCTGCACCAATCCTCCACTCAACACCTGAAGAACCGAGAATCGAGATTTGAAATCCTTTTACATCGATATTAGGTGATGCATCAACGATTGATCTAAGGAGTTGGAAAGAACGTTCAGTTGGATTCGCAACACTATGGTCCTGAATGATACCGCAACTTAGAGCCCATCGAAAAGAAATACCGCGTAAATGGCGAGCAAGAAGTGAACCATCACGGCCATTCCAAATCGCTGTGAATGCTTCGATTGCCCTACTTGATTTTGGTAATGGCATTCGATGTCTTTGTTGTTTATTGTCCAATACGACTAGGTCGAAACCTTCTGGTTCCCAATCAAAAGGAGGATCAGGGAAATTTATTTCAGAACCAAGGAGGAATGGCCTGACTGAACCTGCAAGGCGAAAACCACCTTCCCATTTCCTATTGGATGGCTTCTCAAGCAATCTTTCTCGTTGACTCAGATCTTTGGCATCCAACCCCAATAATTGTTGCATGACTCTAGAAAATCGCCCCCCGGGATCCGGGCGATTTTCAAGTAAAAATCTCAACAATAATTTTCCGGGACCATATGCAATATGATATCCATCAATTCGTAATACTCCATTATCATAGAGAACTTCAGTATCCATTATCTTACCAAATCGTAGATCTCCAGATAGTTGATGAGGAGATTGCATCCGATATATTCCTCTTTGAAACAACGGCAACTCTGGCAAAATCACTCGCTTCATATCATCTAAAATAATTGATATTGAAGGATCATCCCATTCATCCAACAATTCTGATATTTCGGTATCATCCATTATTCTAGAAAGAACTCGTGCCCATCCCTTATCATCTGGCTGAATCTCATTGTTTTTGATCCACTTCATTGTCTCAGCACTAAGTTCACACTCTTCTGCATCTCTTTGCCATGCAGGAGTCAATTCGACTTTCGATTTTACAGTCGGCCACCATGGTGTACAAACAGAACAAAGACCTGTAGATAATTCCTCATCATTGGTCAATGTTCTACAGAGATTACAAGGCTCCATGCTCTCTTTATTCTTTCAGAATATATCAATCGAAGTTGAATTAATAATGTTCAAACACAATATTGGAATCAATGTGTGTAACCTTGTGACCATTTTCCACGACTTCACCAATTATTCCAGTTCCTTGCAATCTTTCTTGGAGCCAAGAACACACTTCTGAAGATACTGTCTTATCTACAGCAATAATCATCCCACAACCCATATTGAAGGTCCTATACATCTCACGTCTATCGATATTACCCGTTTCTTCAATCCATTTGAATTCAGAGAGAATAGGTAACGGTGAATGGATGTGCCAACCTAAGGAATCATGAAGTCGGAGTAAATTAGACAATCCTCCTCCAGTAATATGGCAAATTGCATGGATTTTTTCTGATGAACAAGGTCCATCTTGAATCAAATCTACGACTGGGTCAACATAAATTCTCGTAGGATTTAGGAATACTTCTCCAAAGGTGATTGGCCCCTCATTGAAACGCTCAATTCTATTTTCATCTATTGCAGATTGCCAATCATCTTCCCAAGAAGTTCCCGAGACTTCCATTACTTTTCGAACCAAGGAATACCCATTAGAATGAACACCTGAGGATGGAAGTCCAATCAGAACATCTCCTTCTTTGAGATTGATGCCTGTGATTTCACTTCCCTTCGAAAGCCAACCGAGAGCTGTCCCTG
>DASCRU010000004.1:0-5420 GCA_034400015.1 Candidatus Thalassarchaeaceae archaeon
TGAAATTGATGGCCAATAGGCAGGCAATCAAGGTAAGTTCCCTAATTATCGCTCCAGTAAGATCAGGCTGATCATTTACTCCTGTGAGGAACAATAGAGTCATGCTTCCCAATGCTGCCATCATTCGGCTATACGGAGACGCAATCTTGAATGCCCCAGCTTCATGAGCACCTAGAGCAACTGTTGCGATAAATAACAGCAATCGAAGATTTTCAATTGGCAGAGTTACTGAATCTGCTACTGTATAATCTGAAAGGCCAACAAATTGAGAAAGCAACAATAGAACGAAAACAGCACCCAAAGAAAGTCTAGTTCCAGGGTCTCCTGACCAAGTTCCATTTACATCCCAACACTCTTTTTCTCTAATGGGATAACAGATGGCATGAATTGCTATTGCAGAAAGTGGAAGAATGAACAATACATATGGGTCAGAAGTCCCTGCTGATCCTACAGATGCAGGACCTGAAGAGAATGCTGCAATCATTATCGTGATGAGTGATGGGGCTAATTCCCAGGTTGGGACATGCTCTTCATCCGATGCAGTTCTAACCCTCAGATAAAGAGCAGTTAGTGCAGCAGCAATAACCATTGAAGATAAAATTGGATCCGCATCAATCAGAACTGCTGGGGTCAATGCTCCAATTAATGCTAAACAACCAATAATTATCGAACTGAACCTTTTCTCTGAATGTTGCCAAATACCTAGGGCGACCAATACTGGGAAAATTCCGTACAATAGTAAATCACCTGCTTCAACTACTCCAAACAATAAATCAGATGAATTGCCGCCAACCAGTGCACCAAACCACCATGAAAGAGCAAGTGCAACGAATGTTCCAGTCACTACCCAATCTCTAGCATGCTCACGCGTTGAAAGATAAACAAATGCTAGAATCCCCACTATCCAAGCAATTGCAGAGCCTTCGCCCTGTAACATGGCTATAGCCAAAGCCAAACCGATTGGCATTGCTGGTGTTCTTTGCATGTATGTAGAACCAAACCAACCAACTAGAAGTGCTGCCCACAATACAAATGAAAGATCAAAAGGTACTGTAGAAATCTCTAATCCGAAAAAGAGAAATGGTGAACCCGAAGAAATGAATTGAGCAAGCAAAATCGCGCCAACAACGAAACCTGAACTATTCTCAATCATTTTCCGATCAAGGGATTTATCCATCGCAGTAAGTCCAGTAATGATGACAATAGGGACAAGTAAACCAATTGCTTCAGTACCCAAATCGGATGTAGACATGAGCAATGGGAAAAGAGTTGCAGCACCTGCTGAAATAAGGAAAAGTGGTGCACGATCAAGGCGCAATGCGAGAATTATCGCCGTGCTAAGAAGAATGAGGTGCCCCATTGAAGTCCACATTCCCAAACCTACTGCAGTCCAATCTTCCCAAATCCCCATGACGCTAAGAGACATCGAAATTGGAGCTATGACCAACACCGTACGAACTGTATTCCCTAGCCCATGTCTTTCAGCCTGCCATGCGCCAAGAACTACTGCCGATAGGACGCAAAGTGATTGGACCAAGGTCATCCAATCAGGTATCCAAAAATCATTCACATCTCCTGAAATCAATTCAATTTCTTGAACGAAAAACCATATCCCAAATCGACTCAACCAAACCATGGATAATGTTCCAAAAACTACGGCTGAACTTCCAAGATAATCTGGAAAAACTCCATCAATAATTGGAACCTTTTCTCTCTTCATTAATTCAAGGTATGCGATTACCCCCAAAGAGCAGGCTCCAAGCATACAACCGAGTAACAAATACGCATAATCTGAGTCAACTTGGACTGTAGTAACGTAAAATACGGCTGCTGCGAGTAATACGCTCCCCCCTACTATCGAGGCTAGCATTCCCATTTTTGCTGCATCCATCTCAGATGAACTCAACACTGTGTTTGCAAGAGGTGTGCTTCCGTCATTCATTAACTCGAATTTATTAACGTTGGATATAACAAATATGCCGTATCAATAAAGTAATGGCCAATTATCTCCCTATTATTACATTCACAGAACAATAAAGCCCGAATGCTCAAAGATGGGGTTGCCTTCGTTCGCTCTACCCATGTCTACTCACATCCATATCCCAATGGTCCCTACGGACCCAATGGAAACATGGACAGGCGTAGTCAATGGGAAGGAAGAAACCCATTTGGCCCATGGACATGCAATTCTTCTGGACGTACTACGAGACAGAGTTGGCACACTCGGAGTCAAACGAGGATGCGATATGGGTACATGTGGTTGCTGTGCAGTTTTGGTCGATGGAGTGCCGAAACTATCCTGTCTGACCCTTGCTTTTGAAGCAGAAGGCAAGGAGATTACAACAGTAGAAGGATTAGCAGATGGTCACCACCTTCATCCGATTCAGCAATGCTTTGCAGATCATGGAGGGAGCCAATGTGGTTTTTGCACTCCTGGATTCCTAGTTGTTAGTGCTGCCTTATTGGAACAAAATCAAAATCCATCTGAATCCGAAATTAAAGAAGCAATAGAAGGGAATCTCTGCCGATGTACCGGATATCAACAGATTGTCACATCTGTAGCAGAGGCCGGCCGAATGCTTAGAGAAGGGAAAAGTGGAGACGACAGAACTGAACCTGCTTCTGACCCACATCCAATAGGCCCTGATGAACCAACACTACCACCTGGAGATGCGAGGTGATAAGATGAGCAGAGGTTATCGACAAGCCCCAAATAAAGGGAAAAAAAGTCGAACTGATGGGAAAAGAACTGCTGGACAACAAGACTTCGGAGTCCCCGGTAGCGGGGGTTCAGACCCTTACAGTTCTCTACAAGATATAGATCGAATCCCAACTAGTCAAGGGGGACAATTGGAACAACCTCGTGGACCTCACGTCCATGACCCACACATTACGGGTCAAACAATAGGGAAGCCTACGCCTCTTGTTGATTCAAGATGGAAAGTTACAGGCCAAGCAGAATATGGCGATGATATTCGATTACCAAATGAGTTATTCGGACGGATTTTGAGATCACCCCATCATTATGCAAAAATCACTTCCATTGATACGTCTCTTGCAGAAGCATTACCGGGTGTAAAGGCAGTAGCCACAGGGATGGATTCTGTGAATAAATTTGGAGTCCTTCCCGTTACCAAAGACGAACATGCGATGGCGCAGGAAAAAGTAAGACATGTGGGGGATTTAGTGGCTTGCGTTGCTGCAGATTCAGAAGAAGCTGCAATCGAGGCCTTGAGTCTGATTAATGTAGAATACGAAGTCTTGGAAGCTATTCATGATATGGAAGAAGGACTTCTAGACAACAAAGATCCAATTCATGACAGAGGGAAATACCACATTGGAGAATCCAATGTCCAAAAGCGTGTCTTTCAACAATTTGGACACACAGATGCTATGAGAGAAGCTACATTTCAATCCAAATCAGATTGGACTTTTGCAGGTTTGCATCACGGTTTCACTGAACCACACGCTGTAGTAGCACATTGGGATCCAAATGGGCGATTGCAATTGTATACGCCTCAACAGGTTCCTCACTATGTCCATCGAGCGTTATCAGCAGTTCTAGATGTCCCAATGCATCAAATCAACGTCATCAGAACATTCGTAGGAGGAGGATTTGGAGGGAAATCAGATCCATTTCCTCACGAAATGTGTGCTGCGATTCTATCTAGAAAAAGTGGACGACCAGTAAGAATTAATTTTGATAGAGAAGAGGTATATTGGATAAATCGAGGGCGGCATCCAAGCAGAATCCAGATGGAAGTTTTCGCTGATGAAGAGGGACGAATAGCAGGTATTGAAACTGATGCTCTAATTGACGGTGGTGCATTTGCATCATTTGGGCATGTGACAACTTACTACAATGGAGTACTACATACATCTCCATACGAAATTGGTGGGTTCCACTATACTGGTGCTAGAGTTTGGACCAATAAACCGGCTAGTGGAGCCATGAGAGGTCATGGGGCAGTAAACTCACGTTGTGCGGTTGAAGTTGCAATAGACGAGGTCTGTGAACAAATGGGAGTGGATCCAATGACCTTTCGTCTAGCTAACCTCCTACCACCTCATAGTAGAACAATCACTGGATTTAGAATCACAAGTACTGGAATGAGAGAATGCTTAGATGAAGTCAGAAAGCAATCGGGATGGGATGAAAAATTCCGAAAGCTTCCATTTGGTAGAGGAATTGGCATAGGATGTGGATTCTTCATTTCTGGATCTGGATTGCCAATTCACTGGGACCCTGAAAACTTCCCTCATGCTACTGTTCATCTTCAATGCGACATGGATGGAGGAGTTACAGTTCATACGGGTGCAGCAGAGATTGGACAAGGCAGTGATACTGCTGTTGCACAAGCGGTTTCTGAAGTTCTAGCACTACCATTGGACATGATTCGAATTCGCAGCAAAGAAAGTGATACTGCTCCTGTAGATTTAGGATCATATTCTTCCCGTGTGACATTCATGAACTGCAATGCTGCTATTCGAGCAGCAATTGAAATGCGTGATAATGTACTCAAGGCAGCGGCAGAAATTACCGGCTATCATCCTGATTCCTTGGTCCTTGGTGATCGAAGAATATACTACAAAAGAGACCCCGCGATAGGTGTATCATGGTTAGAAGCAGTACACAAAGCCCAAGCAGATACAGGTTCACTGATTTCCTCGGGTGCTTATCGTACTCCACCGATGGGGGGAGTCCACAAAGGAGCTGCTGCAGGCCTTGCTCCTGCCTATTCATTCTCGGCATATGTTGCAGAGGTGGAAGTTGATCCTGAAACAGGATTTGTCAAGGTGATCAAAGCTTGGGCTGCTCATGATTGTGGAAAGGCACTCAATCCACTAGCAGTTGAAGGGCAAATCATTGGATCCTGTCACATGGGAATGGGTCAAGTTCTTTCAGAAGAAATGAGATATGGGCGAACTGGCCATCTGTTGAATCCAGATTTATTGGATTACAAAATTATGAGTGTTCACGAAATGCCAGAAGTTACGCCCATTATTGTAGAATCAAATGATCCAGAAGGGCCTTTTGGGGCAAAAGAAGCTGGAGAAGGACCCCTTCTCCCGATTCTCCCAGCAGTTGTTAACGGAATATACGATGCCATTGGGGTTCGAATCAACGAACTTCCCGTTACTCCTGATCGACTTCATTCAAGAATAGAAAAACGATGTAAAGAATTGAAAATTGATGATCCAATGGACCTCCCTAATCCTAGTTTCGAGGCCTCCGAACTACAAGATACATTGTTGAAAAGAGCAAAAGAACACACTGAACGTGACCTTCAAAGAGATTTATTGAAAGATCGAAGTTCATACGTAAACGGAGTTCTATTCGGATTTGATCCAGATCGTCCATTGCATGAACAATCAGAAGGGTGGAGAGAATCCGTGACACCTACACCTGAAGATTTAGC
>DASCRU010000005.1:0-12146 GCA_034400015.1 Candidatus Thalassarchaeaceae archaeon
GCATCTGAAAAATTCTTGGAGTCAGACATGAGCTCAATACAGAGCAGAATCACCGAAGAGGGTGCTAATGGCTTCGTTAAGGAACTTCAAAAACGGTTGTTTGGCCAACGTCTGTTAATCAAGGGGAGAGCCATTGTAGATGATCGCGGAACAATGCTGATGGCTGATTCAATTGTTGAGAAATCAGATGATCCGGTTGCAATAGGTGCCGAAGTTCGTGAAAGATGGGGGGTGGTCCTTTGAGTATAGGTAGTTCTAGAGGGCAGCGGCAGCCTGCATTGAGGATGTTTGCAATTGAGTTTACTCAGTCATCCTTGCCTATAGTTGGCCAAGGTGAATTCGATCCTTCTTTTGTGGTAAGTCGCCTAGGTGCAATGACTTCCCGAATGTTAGTAGCAGGTGTAATCGACAATATGGAAAGGAGAGATACAGAGAGCGGACCTGGATACAGGGGGCGTTTACGTGACTCCACTGGGTTACATATGTTCGATATTGCTCCATTCAATCCGGAATTACATGCTGATGCTGAAGAAATATTAGCTCGATTTGAACGTGGAGATCGCTTTCTAGTTCTCATGATGGGTCGTTCAAGGCATTACGAAACGGAAGACGGTGGTGTTTTCACCAGTATTCGTTCAGAAGGATTCAGAGAGATTGATGTTTCTAGGTATCATGTATGGTTGGCTAGAACTGCAGATGCAACGATGCGTAGAATAGATTCCCATCGAAAATCTCGTGAATTAGATGCCTCTGAATCAGGTTTTAAGTCGGGAGGAATTCCTTTAGATCTCATCCCTGGTCTTCTGAAGTCTAAGGAACATTATGGAGATGTAGACGATTCTGCATATGAGGTCGCAGTAATGCGTGCGATAAGTATGAGCGAAGGAATCGCCCCTCCAGATGAAGCTCCACCTGTAGAGGTTAATGTAGAAACAACTGCGAAAGTACCTGCAAAAGATCTTGATGGTGATGAAGCAATTAGTAAGGCGAAGGAAGCAATAATGCAATGTTTGGAAGGATCAGATGGTCCAGTAGATTATGACACGTTGATTCGTGTTTGCGCAAGTGTCGGAGTTGTACGTTTAACTGCTGAAGAAGTGATTGATGACCTTCGAGATGTACAGGCTTTGATTCAAGAACCTGAATTCGGTTTCTTTGAGATTCTTTGACTCCCGATGGTGCGATACTTTGATGCCCCCAAGTCTCCGGTACGAGACGAGGGACAGACATGTCAGGCATCTCGTGCTTCATCCGCGCAAAGGACGGAGAATGGATGCAGTTAGAGGAATGTCATGTTGCTGTTAACATAAAGAGGCGACTTGAACGCACTCTTCAACGCGGCGGTGAAGGCGATGACCTCAAAGATGAAGGTTCTGAGTCCGCAGTGTATACTGTCCGACTCATAGTGGATAACCGAGGATACAAAGTTCTCGAGGGACTTTTCCGTGCGGGACAACCGTCTTTCATTGACCCCTTCATTGATCGTGAGATGCTTGTGGCAATTCAGGAGATGAGTTATGATTCTGAAACTGGCGAAGTGGAATTGGTTTTAATTGAAGATGTGGAGGCCTGAAGATGGAAGCAGAAGAAAGGGATTTGTTAGCCGCTCTACGTGCTTTCGATGTACTCCTAGGGGCTGGAGTAGGTCTTGAATCAGTTCTAATCAATATCGCTCGAGGAGGATATGGTGCCATTAGCAAGGACATGGAGAAAATTATGGATGGAGTTTCAGCCGGTAGGCGAATTGAGGATGAACTCACTAAGGCTACATCTCGAACTAAATCGACAGGATACAAACGCCTTCTTACTACTCTCAAGACAAATGTCACTTCTAATACCGATTTGATTTCTGATTTACGTCGTCAAGCAGATCGAGAGGAAGAGGAACGAACTGATCGAATTATGAAATATATCGAAGCACTTGAAGGAATGCCCACTGCTCTTTTGACTGTGGGTATGCTTGGTCCTATTGTTTTACCATTGATGGCAGTTGCCCCATATCTTTTCGCAGGGGCATCTGGATTGATTGATGTTCCAGGGCCGGGAGTTGCGAGAATGGCTACGTTCGGTGGTCTTGCATTTTGTGTGATAGCTATGGGACTAATCGGATTGAAGGCCCATACTAAGGATCCAGGAGTCTGAGGTGATTCAAATGCTATGGCAATTGATGGAACGCCTAAATGATAATCCAACTGCAATGCTTCTACTACCACTTGCAATTATTGGCTTTGGGGGTGCAATTCCTTTGGCTATTGAGTCTAGAAGAAGAAGTAGTATTGACGCTGCTTTACCGGAGATGATGGAATTGATTTCTGCAGAGTTGGGTGCCGGGTTGGGTCTTGAGCAAGCCTTTGCAGATGTTGCTAAGTCAAGGAATGATGTTGCTGGGACTCTATTGGACCAAGCTCTTGTTAGGGCGCAGGCAACATCTTTCACAGCAGCATTAGCTAAATTTGCACTTGAATCTCGAAGTACTTTGGTCCAACGAGTAGTCAATCTTCTGGATGCGGCTCTTGAACAACAGGCCCCTTTGCAGGAAGTTACCTACAGGATGAGTATTGAGTATGAGAAGTTGAACTCATTGATGAAACTGAAGGAAGAGAAGGTCTTCGGTCAAGCATTTACCATGATTGTCTTAATGGGTCTGATGTTGCCTTGTATTACTGGCTTCATTGTAGGTATTTTCGCACCACCTTCTACTGGGTATCCTCTTGCCTCAACCCTAGAGGCGCTCTATCTTTTCTCTGCAGCAGCTACTGGAGTTACCGTTGCGATCAGTGGGCGTATGCTTGGTAGGACTGGTCAGTATCTATGGTCTTCACCAGCTTGGATGCTGATGTCTACACTTCTGTTTCAGGGTGTTTACATCATGGCAGGGAATATGTTCTGATGAGGGATAAAAATGGCAGAAATTATTGATCAATACGATGACGTGATTATTTACAGCGAAGAAGGGCATCCTACTCCTTTCTATGAGTATAATGGGCAGATTGCAGCGAATCCATATGGCGTTCTCCAAGTATTGCTTGACGATGATGATCTTGAGGAAGTGATGTACAATGGAGGAAAACAATGTGTCAAGATTGCTCACAGAAAGCATGGCATGTGTCGAACTAACATTTGGGTTGAGGATGAAGAAGGGATTCAGATTGCCAAGAACATTGCATCTCACACTGAAGTTCCATTAGGGGACGGACCGGGTATGGTACCTATTTTCGACGGACGTCTTCCCGATGGTTCCCGAGTTAATGGTACAATCCCACCAGTTTCTCCTGACGGTCCAACACTCACAATTCGAAAGTTCCGTGAAGATCCAATTACAATTGTAGACTTGATTGGATGGGGTACAGTATCTCCTCGCCTTGCAGCAATGTTTTGGACATGGGTAGATGGTCTAGGAGCCAAACCTGCGAATTTTGTAATCGCAGGAGGCACAGGTTCTGGTAAGACAACAACTCTGAATTGTTTGGGGATGTTTGTCCCATGGTCTGACCGAGTTCTTTCCGTAGAGGATACGGCTGAACTCCAGATTCATCATGATCATTGGCTGCGCATGGAAACCCGTGATAAGCGCCCTGACGGCACATCAGAGATTGACATGAATGCATGTTTGAAGTCCAGTCTTCGAATGAGGCCTGACCGTGTAATTGTCGGTGAAGTACGTGGTCCTGAAGCAGCAACAATGCTCATGGCAATGAATACTGGTCACGATGGTTCATTTGGTAGCCTTCACGCGAATACTGCCAATGAGACGGTGAAGCGGTTGGTGAATCCTCCAATGAGTGTGCCTGCAATCATGCTCAATGCGTTGGATCTCATCATCATGCAAGCACGTCTGAATGTTGGCGGAAAGAATATCCGTAGAATCACTGAGGTTGCTGAAATTGCTGGTATGGAAGGCGATACTCCGCGTCTCAATCCGATTTGGAAGTACGATGCTAGTAAAGGAAAGATTGTGGAGACTGGAGTACCTAGTAAGGTCAGAGAGATTATCTGTACTGCCAAAGGTTGTACCCCTGCTGATTTTGAAGCCGTTGTGCGTCAGAAGGAACAGATTCTAACGGATTTGGTCAATCGAGATATTAGAGACATTGAATCAGTAACAAGAGTAATTCAGACATATCATTCTACAGTGAACTGATTAATTTCCTTCTTCTCCGAGTTGTCGTAGACGATCTAGAATTAAATCTGCAGAGTCCAGTGTTCTACGAGCTGACTCAATTTCATCGACTTCTTCATCCATTTGATTGAGTTCATCTACAGTACGTGCAGGTCTTTTACCAAAAGATTCGAGCACATCATTGAGTGTCTCTACAACATCAGATACTCGTTCAGGGTCTAAGGCAATTTGTCCTGGAAGTGTGGGCATTTCAGCCTCAGAAATGTATCCCATCTCAACTGCAAGGACTCCTGCTGCTGCAATCAACCGGGGACGAACCTCTGGGTGATTGACATCCCATCCTCTCCTCTCAAGGAATCGAATCATCAGAGAATGTTCCAATGAAGTGAATTTACCATCGTTTCTTCGAATAACGGTCTCCACTACTCGTTCAAGAGCTTCAATTTGTTGTTCCATTCGTTCTAATGTGGAACGAGCGACATCATCTATTTCCTCCACACGTCTTAGTAACAATCGAATTGCCCTATCTCTTCTTGCTGCAACAGGGTCTACATCCATCTCCATATCATTTAGGGAAATTTGTAAATCAAATAGTCCGTGAACTCGGCCACTAATTGAGGGCAATTCTAGATCCAACCCTGCTTCTTTTGCTAGATTCTCAAAGGCCATCCGAGCTCCTGGGACATCACCTTTTGAGGCTAAAAGTACCTCTTCGAGTTCGTCAAGTAAACCAGTCCTTTCTTCTTCAAATCGTCGTATTGCTTGACGTTCTCTCCATGATCCAGGGAGGTGAGATTGTGCTTCATGTTCCATTTCCCTTCTTTCTGCCATTTCTTGAATCATGTTCAAAATATGTTCCTTGACGACATTATGTGTGACATCAAATCCTCTCGGTGAGAGATCTTCGATGAAGGCAGCAATGTCTTCTGGAGTCTGTTCACCAATCAATAGAAAATCTCGAATTAGAGATCGCAATTCCGGTTCCCTATTCTCCATTTCCCTGAAGGCGATTTCAGCACCAACTTCGATGGTCTGAGGAAGAGGTTTAGTTTCTTCCGATGGAATCAACTCTACAACGTTTTCTTCACCACTTTCCTCGAAATCTTCCTCGATTACCTCAATGTGGACATCCTCTACTTCGGGTTCTTTTGGAACAATTACCTGTTTTGGCGCAGGAGTCGGTTTAGATACAGGGACTGAAGAGGTTGCACCTCGCTTGACTGACCTCTTAATCCTCCCCCACGCACCTTCTTGGTTGGACAGTACGCCTGCTACACGGCCAATGAGTTGAGTCTTATTCCCTGAACGCGGCATTTCTAGTCGAGCACATAATTCATGAAGATCATCACGATTCATTTCAGTTAGGGAATCAATGGTTAGTTTCTTTGGGTCTTGGTGAATGTGTAACCAAATCCTCTGTCGTTTGCCTTTTTGTGATCCTGAACTCTTGATTCCGAAGATTTTCAAAAGGTCTGTTAGTTGTTGATTAGATAGGTCTTGGATGCCATCCCAAGTGAGATCTTCACTTGGGAGGATAGTCGCTTGTATCAATCTGATTCGCAACCTTTCCACAGAGCCAGTTCGAGGCACTCCTGATTCGGAAGCAATGCCCTTGAGGTCCTCTAATTTACTCGTGTGGAGTATGGCCAGACGTTCTGCGTCTATCTCCATAATGCGTCCTCAGTTGGGGGCAACGCGTCTGTAGGCGTTGTATAGGTTACGCTGAGGCTGAGCGTTAGAAGCACGTTCTGAAACAGAATGGGAACTGCCGAGATATCTCATTCTTCTTCTAACCTTGAGATTCCCTCTAGAATTGAGTTCCAATCATTCGTAATGAAGTGAATATCTATTTCGAGTTTCTCCACAGGCCCTACTCTCTCAATTCCCGTAGTCAAAGTTCCATTTTGATTCAAGGTCTCGATAATAACTTCGTATCGAAGTAAATCGTCTACTTCACCCTCAGGATCAATTAGTGTTTCAAGTATGAATAGATCCTTGACTTTCTCTGCTTCTTCCAACATTGGCCCAACTTGTCTTTGCCTGTAATGAATGCCAATTCTATCATGATACTCGACAGGTGTCCTCTCAAATGCCATTTTTGTTACAGCCCAAGCATTCTTGGCTTCATTATCAGTCCAAGATCGAATAGTATGTTCAGGAAAACCTTGTCTCCCTATCACAAGCATTAGATCCACAAAAGGAACTGGAACAAACCGCATTCCACCCATTTCCTCAGCGTCTGGAAGAAGGGCATGCCTCCTTCCATTTAGGCCTGCCAATGAATAACTTCCACGTGGGATAACGAATCCATCTATTTCTCCCTCCATGACGAGCCTTTCTGCCCTTCGAAGGTCTTCACCTGAATTTGTATCAAGATCAAATTCTGAAAAATTGCGTAAATCTAGTCTCCTTGGTATTTTTCCTCGTCGCCGTTGTAATTGACGTTGAATCAGAGTTTGATCGCACAGAATGATTGCATCTGCCTTTAGATGCCAAGGGTCATCATTTGAGACCAATATATGGAATGGATGATTTCTCTGAAGGGCAGTGATAATTGTGAGCCCTTTGTTGGCTAAAATGCTACGTTCTTCCCAAACTAGGTCGCCTGGTGCAACCAAAAGTTCCAATTTCCCTTCATCTAATTCTATGCAGCCTTGAAGTAAATCGTCAATATTTGTAATCTTGTAATCTGTTAATTGCGAGGAAAGAGCATCTATTCTAGCGGCACAGTGGTGGGAAAGACTCGACAGAATCCCTATCTGGTCCGCACTGTCCTCGTTCATAACAAACTGTCGTCTGCACACCCGTTGATATAGCACACCCATGACATCGACCTGTTCTCATGGTTGTGAGCATTGACCTACAGGCGCGGTTGAGCGCATATCGAGAGAAGGTAGAGGCCTCTCTGGAAGAACTCGTCAACAAGGAAATGGCTGGTCCATCTGCTGAAGCTATGTCTATGGCAAGAACAGTATTGTTGGCTGGAGGCAAGAGATGGCGCCCGGTTTTGACTTTATTAGCTCACGAAGCAGCAGGGGGTGCTCCATCTGAAGAAGTAATGGATTTAGCCTTAGCATTCGAATTAATTCATACTGCTACATTGGTTCATGATGATATTTACGACGGTGCCAGATTGCGTCGAGGCGCCCCCACTTTACACATTGCACATGGGGAGGCACAAGCAATTATTGTGGGGGATTATCTATTCGTTCTGGGTTTTGGTTTAGGTGGGCGAGCAGAGAATAGAATTGTAGATTCAGTTTCAACTACCTGTACTGCAATTGCTGCCGCCGAACTCAAACAAATGAGACATATTAGGGATCTAACTACAAGGCCGGAGGATTATGATGAAATTGTTAGAGGGAAAACTGCTGGACCTTTTGCTAATGCATGTGCTGCAGCGGCAATCCTAGCAGGTGCTTCAGAAGATGATATCGAAAATCTAAAGGAATTTGGAATGGGTGTGGGGATAGCATTCCAGATGGTAGATGATTTACTTGATTTAACTGGTGATTTGTCTATGGGGAAACCACGAGGAACGGATGTACATGAAGGAAAAATGACTTTGCCATTAATTCATGCACTTACAGTCTTACATGGCGCTCCAAGGCAACGGATTGCAGCGATTTTAGAATCCTTTAATGATGCACATTGGGATGAATTAACCGAACTTCTCAATGAATCAGGCTCATTTGATTATACTCGAAATTTGATTGAAACCCATCTCATCAATGCCTTGGAACGACTGCGTCGATTGCCCTCTTCCCCTGCTCGTGAGTTAATGGAAGGACTCGCAGAGATGTCTCTTGGCCGAAAGGTGTGATTCCATGAGCAATGATGTGCTTCGCGATGTAATTGTCATTGGAGGGGGCCCCGCAGGAAGTACTGTTGCCAGATACGCTGCGGATGGAGGTGCGGATGTATTGGTTATTGATGGGCGGAATCCAATAGGTTCTCCATTACAATGTGGGGAATTAGTTCCTACAAATGATGAGATGAGACGTCTATGCCCAAATGTTCCAGAGATGGATGATTTGTTCAAAACACCCGAGGATGCAATTTCCCGGAGGTCATCAAAAATGCATATTGTCCCACCTTCCGGGAAACCATTGAGATTTAATTTCGAAGGCTTCGTTCTTAATCGAGTTAGACATGATGAAGCACTGGTGGATTTGGCCAAGGAATCTGGTGCCGATTTTCTACTGGGTGAGTCGGTCAAATCAGTTGAAGGGGACACTGTTTTATTGAAAGATGGTTCTTCATATCGAGCACGAGTAATCGTTGGTGCAGGTGGCCACAATGACCCAATTCTCAGAGACTATTGGGAGGAATCCTTCACAAAGATTCCCGTGAAATTTGTTTTGATGGAAGGGGATTTTGGAGATGCTGTTGAACTACACTTTGGGTCGATGGCTCCTGGGGGGTATGCGTGGATGTTCCCAAAAGATTCTGGGGCGAATATTGGGCTTGGAATTCAACGTAGAATGGCGAAGGGGCGTAGTTTGAATGAATTTTCAGAGGAATTCATTTCGAAATATTCGGGAAAAATCACATTCCAAGGCGCTGGTTCGTTGCCTATGTCTGGTTCGATACAGAAATTCGTCAAAGGCAACTATTTGTTGGTTGGTGATGCTGCAGGTATGGTGCTGCCATCCAATGGGGCAGGAATCACAATTGCGATGGTCGGTGGACGGATTGCTGGGCAAGTAATTGCAGAGCATCTGAAGGATGGAGTCCCATTATCTGAGTATGAGGCCAGGTGGGAAAATCAGATGGGAAAGGTCATGAGAAATTCCAAGAGATCTTTCAGATTAGGTAGTATAATTTTCAGACTCCCAGATATGTTACTTAATTTATTATTTAACCGCTTGACACGAGGTATAATCTGGAGAGCAGTCACCTGCCGTAGAATGTTTGGAATTTTCTAATCAACTGATTATTTCGATTTCTCCCCTTGCCAAATAGTGGCCATTCCGGGGAAGATAATTTTCGATTGTACATTTGAGAAACCAATGTCCTTCATCATTTTCACATAATCTTTAGTGGTTCCAAAGTGCACATAGGTCTTAGTCAGCCATTTCCATGGATGTTCCTTCTGTTTACAAACAAATCTTGCATAAGATCCCACCCAAATTCGCATGTAGAGATAACCAAGCCATCCGTGAAAACGATTCATTTTTGCTGGGTCTACAATCACTATTTTTCCACCTGGTTTCAGAACCCTAAGTGCCTCGGATAATCCTGCTTTTTTATCGTACCAATCTCTGAATGAGAATAGGGAACATATTGCATCAAATGATGAATCTTCAAAGGGAAGCGATTCAGCAGTTCCTTCTACAAATGTCACCAGTGAATCTCCTCGGGCTAATCGGTTATTGTTGACCCTTGGTTCAGCTACTTCCAGCATTGCCGCTATTGGATCGAGGCATGTGAGTTCCCTTCCGGTTAGATTTTCAGCGAAGGATCCTGGACCACACCCAATTTCTAGAATTCTTCCATTTTCTGGCAACCGGTCTTGTACCATTCGCCTCCATCTTTGATCTTGTCCAAAGGTAGCAAAACGGTTTATGCGGTCATAAACAGGAATGGTTGCCTCTAAATTTGACTGGAGAATTGCCCAGTCGTCTTCTCCCATTGAGGTGTGGTCCACATAATTCCGAATTGTGAGGCGGCTATGAGTTTTCTCTGTTCTGAAATTATTGGAATCGAAATACAACGGTCAATATGATAAGCCCATCTTTATTGGGCGTGAGCAAGGTGATTCACTTTGGGAAGAGATGACATCCTACGTACCGTGAAGGAAGCCGAGGCTTCAGCAGAAAAAACAGTTCAAGATGCGAAAGAAAAAGCATCACGTATCCTCTCCGATGCTCGCGCCGCAGCCACAGAGGCAGTAAATGCTGGTCGCCGCGATACTGAAACTGAAGCGCAGAGTAATCTTCAAGCCGCTAGAGATTCAGCATCCGGAGAGGCAGCGAAAGTGAAGAAGTCTGGAGAGTCTTCACTTTCTGATGTTCATTCAAATGCTGAATCCAATAGGGATGCTGCTGTGAAGCTAGTGTTAGACTCAATCCGATCTTAATGAGGTGTTCAGATGGTTGGAGAGATGACGAATCGCCCAATGGCTAGATTCGTAGCAGCCGGATTAAGGTCCAATCTTGACGATGTAATGCACCGATTGGTATCTTTGAATGCCATTGATATAATCGATTTCGACGGAGAGGATGGAGACGAATTTGATTTGGGTTCTCCTCGCGTCGACCATGAAGAAATCGCCAAGCAATTAACGACTTTTCGTAGCGTTTCAAACTGGGTCTCCCCTAACAATCCAGACGTTAAGGCTCAGGAATCGAATGTACGGGAGTGGCTTGAAGGAAGTTTAGCAGAAGCGGTTGCCGATGTAGCAGGAAAAATAGAACGAATTGAAGACCTTACATCAATGATTAGTTCTTCAAAGGAAAGAGTTCAATCCTTGGTGGATTTCACTGCCCTTGGTGTGGATTTAGACCTTTTAGGTGGATATCGAACTGCAACCTCTTTAGTCGGCCGTCTTTCTGGAAAGAATTCGGTTAAATCCGCTCTTACCTCTGCAGGAATTTCTGGTTTTGTAGGTGAATCGAAAACGGATACAGGACGTCTTTGTTTAGTTGTAGTTAGAAATGAGGATGCTGAAAAATCCTCGAAAGAACTTGATTCTCTAGGGTTCACTGCTGTTCAACCCCCTACAGGTGAAGGTTCACCTTCTGAGGAATTATCGGTCGAAAGGAAGAAACTTGCATCTTTAGAGGAGGAGAAGGAGAGTCTTGAGAGTGAATTGGAAAACTGGGGTTCAAATCATGGTTCTAATTTCCTTTGTGGAATCGAACTTCTTGAGAGAGATTTTGTTGAGTCTACAGCACCAACAAAAATTGCAGTAAGTAAGCATGCATTTGTGATTGATGGATGGGTCGTTGCAGATAGAGTTGATGAGATTCAGTCATCAATCGGTTCCCATTGCAGCCATATTCATGTGGATACTGATGTAGCACCGAAGCATCATGGATTACATGGTCACGCAGATCATCATTCTCCAAGTCCTCCGATAGCTTTCGGAGATCATGGGCTCTCTAAGCCAATGGAGTTACTTACTGATGCAGTCGGTCGTTCCGATTATGGGAAGATAGACCCTACTGTTTTCATGCTTTTTACATATCCTCTGTTCTTTGGCCTGATGCTTGGAGATATGTTGTATGGAATGATGACTCTCGGCCTTGGAGGCCTCGTATACATGAAGACCAAGGATTCAGGTAGTGAATTGGGTGTTCTTGGGGCTAAATTATTGTCTTATATTGGAATATCAACGATTATTTTCGGGTATATTTATGGGGAATTCGCAGGTTTTGAGATTCTTCCGCATTATCACTGTGAAGCAGCACTACATGCTGGCGGAGCATCCAGTTCTGGATGCCATTGGATGTTTGGTGAAGGAGTCCCCTCATGGGCATCGTCTCTTTCTATCATGTATCCTAATGGGGGGGAATTCGCTAATCATCACAACTTGTTTGAGACGCGCCTACCAATGGGTGTAGTCCTTGCATTCCCTTTCCACCGAGTTACTGGCAATCTGACCGATTTGATTCTTCTTACAATCTATTTGGGAGTAGTTCATCTAATGGTCGCATTCGTCCTTGGAGCAATTGATGAAATCAAGCATGGGCATGGATGGTCAGGTGCTTTATTTGGCAAAGTATCTTGGATGCTAGTTCTTGGAGGCGGTTTCTTCTTCTCCTATGCATATCTAATTCTACAGGGTAATCCTTCAGCGGATTATGAGGCACTTCTTTCGAATTTACAAATGGGTGGCGCTATTTCGGTTGGTATTGGTGTAATACTCATTATTGTGCATCTAACTCATGAAAATGTCCCATTGCCGGTTGCACTTCTTCTTGGCCCGATAGAGGCAATTGGAATGTTGCCAACAACTCTCTCATACGTACGACTTTTTGCCGTTGGCATTGTGGGCGTTAAGATCGCAGAGGCAGGAAAT
>DASCRU010000006.1:0-4596 GCA_034400015.1 Candidatus Thalassarchaeaceae archaeon
ATCATTGTCACTGCACCAATCATTGAAATCATTCCATGGCCCATCCCTTGACCCACAAAAATCGAGACAATACCGGCCAAGACGACTACTGCCGTGGTTCCCGAACCACCAAGAGAGGAAGAGATGGTGGGGCGGGCTGCCAATCCAATAACGCCTGCTAATAGCAGGACAATGGTGGTCAAGCCGATGTCAGTCAAGTTAGCTTGTTCTGCCAAATCGATCCATCCGACGGATGCTCCCAGGAATGCGATGACTAGCATCGCAATCATGAGAACCGGCGCTAGAAATCCGTAGACTTCGGGGCGCTCAGCCATCGTTTCATTCGCTTCTGTGTCCATGTTTTTTCCTCTCGGTGTTTCAGCCTGTAGGCTGTAGCATCGCGCCCACCTGACCTCTCTTAATAACGGTAGGGGATACAGTACCTGAAAACAAAGTACTGATTTTACTACTTTTTCAGGACTCTATGTCCAATATCCATTCTGTAATGTGAGCCCTCTAATTCCAATCCAGAAATGAGGGAATAAGCGATATCTGATGCTTCACTTAACGAAGGGGCAATTCCTGTAGCACTACAGACTCTACCGCCTGTCGAAACAACTGACTGACCCATTAATTTAGTACCTGCATGATGTACGAAACCAAATCGTTCCCTACCTGATTCCTTTCGATCAGACCCAAATAATGGGCGGCCGGTTTTAGCAGAAGAAGGATAACCCTCCGATGCTAAAACAACAGTCAATGCAGAAGATGAGCGGAATGAAACATCGATATCAGAAAGAGAACCTTTTGCTGCTGCTCCGAGTAATTCATTCAGGTCCGAGGAAATTAGGGGAATGGTAACTTGCGTCTCTGGGTCTCCAAACCGTACATTAAACTCAACGACTCGTGAAGTACCATTCTCATCAATCATTAATCCAACATACAAACATCCACGGTAACATGAGACACCTGCAAGATACTCGTGCATAGGCACTACAATCTCTTCGATGACCCTAGACAAGACTGTCTCTGTAACAACCGGTGCAGGTGCATAAGCTCCCATTCCGCCTGTGTTGGGGCCAGTATCACCCTCACCAACTCTCTTGTGATCTTGGCTTGCTGGAAGACAAATAAAATCCGACTCATCCATTATGACTAGAATACTTGCCTCCTCACCAGGCATGAATTCCTCCAAGAGGACAAAACCATCTGATTCAATGGCATCAATTAATGCCTCAGAAGCAATACTGCGATTCTCTGTTACAATAACCCCTTTTCCACCTGCCAATACGTCCCTCTTTACAACCCATGGCGGTTGAAATGTATCCAACGATTCCTCTACTTGGGCAACATCTGAAACTTTGAGAACATCTGCTGTTGGAACACCTAATGCCTGCATTACATCCTTCGCATGTTCCTTTGAACCTTCGAGCCTAGCACCAACTGCATCAGGTCCGAAAGTGGCAATTCCCTTTGAACGAAGCATATCAGAAAGACCTGCCACTAGTGGAGCTTCTGGACCAACCACAACTAAATCCGCAGATATCTCTTCAGCAAGTGAGACGATTGCATCCACATCAGATGCTGAAACAGGATGATTTGTAGCAATTGAAGACGTTCCAGCATTTCCTGGACAAACATGAACTTGACCAACTGATGGAGATTCAGCCATTCCTATGGCAAGCGCATGTTCGCGACCCCCTCCGCCTACAATCAGGACAACCTCGCCATCCATACAGCCACGGATTAGATGATGCTCAATAATCCATTCCACGATTAGTGAAATCAATCAGTACGGAACTGACTTTAGTCCGACCTTGTATCCAAATACATTCACTGAACGATGAATTATCGGAGTCAGAATTAGTAACCAGATCATGGAGGGAATGAGTTGAGTTGAACCATACAATTGATTCGGAAACAATACTAATCCGAAAATGAAACAGACAATAGCAAATGGCAAGGTGTCGAGTAACGGAGCCTTGGAGGAAATTTCTCCTTCTCTCTTTAGACCACGTCGACGCTTGACAAATGAACCTAGAGAATCTCCCACTAAACTTCCAAAACCCAGAACATACCCCATGAAGAATGCAGAACCAAATAACCCAAGGATTCCGAACCATGGGTCTGCATCTTGCATCCCCATCAAAGGGTCATACAATGGCTTGGAGGCAAGTCCATTACCATTCCACAAATATGTTGCCAACATGGTGAGTAGACCACTAAGAATAGGGCCCCCCAAAAGACCATTCCATGATTTCCCATCTCCCAGTAAGCGATTGCCATCCTTCCAATCTCTACCTCCATCAATGACCCATACTCTCATGCCAGTAATCTTTGGAATCGCTTTACCGAAAATCATCGCACCCGTGTTAGAAAGATACGCGGGGCCATAAAGCAGAAGCAACGCAACAACCCCCATTGGGTCAAAGACTCCAAAGAGGTCTTCGGGCACCATGTACTCAACTCAAAGGTACAGCCTTTCAATGATGCTCATGCATAAACACAATTGCAAACAGTTCGGCGAGGTATTCAAACACCCGTTTGAACTCGTGGGGGTATGATGAAGGCAGTGATGAGGGCAATTATCCTATGCTTGATGCTAATGATAATGGGGGCGAGCCCAATACTTTCGCCAGTCTCTGCGAGTGAACCTCCTGATGGAGGAGCAAGTATTACGATAACTGGGGAGCATTCATGGCAGCAAGATGATATTCTCAATGGTACAGTAATTGTCTCATCCGGAGCAGAACTTGTAATTGACTCAACATTAACAGTTGCTGATGGCAGTATTATCCTAGTTGAAAACGGAGGACACCTCTCCTTGGGAGGTTCATTGATTGCTGAAAATACTGATGCAGGATATGGATGGATGCGAAATAATGATGCTGGAAGTAGATCGAGATTTCTAATCGATAATACTTCTATTGAAGGGGGAGCAACAGTAACAATTTCCGCATATGAAGGAACACTATTGGACGCATTCAATGTTGTTGTAAATGATATTAGTAGCGCGATGACTGGGTCCCAACACAATATTACTTTTGAAGATGGAACCGGCGACACATGGGTTGAATTCACAGGTATTCAATCGCTAAATTTGATTCTTGATTCCACATTATCCATTGAAAATCAAAATGGACTGATAACGAATATTGATTTGAGGGATGATGATCTTGTTCTAACTGAAAATTGGATGATTGCTTCTAGTTCCCACTTTGAAATTGATATCCAAGGGGAAATGTTTGGAAATGATTCAATGATTGTGGGTGCTAAAATTTCTGTAGATGGGACAATGTACATGGAAGGTGAACTTGATCAATCTACTCCAATATTGGCAGGAAATTCAGCAAACATAACCCTATCTACAAGTTTGAGAAATAGTCGAGATGATCATCATGTCACAGCAGGTATTGAGACTACACTAGATTTACAGGAAAGTTCTGTTCAAGGCACTCTAGTTGATTTTTGGGAGCGTCAATTGGAACAACAGATTCAGTTCCGTGCGAATGAAGTAATCGCATCTATGGCCAACTTTGGCCACCCGCCTGAAACTACAAATCCTATTCCTGTTGATGCTACAGGACTGATGACACTTCCAAAGAGAACTGTAGAGATTGGATTCGCTGACGGGACAGTATGGAACGAACAATCTACAATCGTCATTCAATCCTACAAAACTGCATGGAATCCTCAATTGATGAACGATTATGGGAGTATCGAACCGCTTCCTATCGAAGCGTTGACAAATTATACTTCATCGAATCTTCCTATGTTGTCCATAGATAGCATCACTCCTGAAGAAACAACACGTTCTGTAGCAGACCGTATTCGGATGAATGCAACAATCACAAACTCAGGAGGAGGAGATGCAAGAATTGCATTGGAATGTTTCCTAGGGAATGGTTCGATTGCAGATGTGGGAGGATATCCAATTCTAGAAATCCCCGCAGGGGAAACACATTCTGTGGAATTCAATTGGAACATGTTTGAACCAGGAAATACCACAATTAGCTGTGGAGTCATTCAACCTTCACAACTTGTTCTTGATGGTACATTTGGAGGCGAACCCGTCGATTCAGATGTAGTGATGTGGACAGAAGCAATGCAGGCTGAAAGTGGATTGGGAGTACTTCCAATCATTATTGTAGTCTTCATCCTCCTTATCGGAGGAGGAATTGGTACACTACAAATGCTAGCTAAAGAAAAGAACCGGGAAGAAGGCAAACTACGTTCGCTAGAACCATTGGATGAAGATTAACATCCAGGAATCCAATTCTCTTGATCCTTCATTTCTTCATTGTCGTCTTCTGTCTCGTCCAAACTGTAGGTATATTCGCTGGATGATGTTACGGTTTCAGTCCCCCAAAATGAGTCTTGTGTGATGCTAACCGATAGAGTATAGCAACCATGGTCACTGTTCTCCCAATCATCTTTGAGAATAATCGAAACTCCTTCTAGTTCCTGACTTCCTTCTAATTGGAACTGAGGCCCCCAATCACCAACAGTTGCTGCGCCATCGCCATATGCTCCTCCATCGGAATCCCATGAGGCTACAGTTCTCACGACCTCTACCGCAGGATATGCAATTGCATTACCACCAGGTCCGGTAAGTGT
>DASCRU010000007.1:0-6769 GCA_034400015.1 Candidatus Thalassarchaeaceae archaeon
CGTTCTTTACACATTTTGTTTGGCTCTCAAAGTGGAAATGCAGAAGGTCTTGCTGCAAAGATTGGAAAGCGTGCTGATGCATTTGGCTTGAAATCCACTGTTCATGACATGGATGGCTTTGATTTGTCTTCTCTTTCATCAATGTCTAGAGTACTCGTAGTGTGTTCTACATGGGGAGAAGGTGAACAACCAGATAATGCTGAAGAGTTATGGAAGTCAGCGAATGACTCTGGTTCTCTATCACTTTCAAACACTCATTTCTCAGTTTGTGCACTTGGAGATTCTAGTTACGAGTTGTTCTGTGAATCTGGTAAGGAGTGGGATCATCGTTTCGAAGAATTGGGCGGGACTCGCCTAGTAGATCGTGTTGATTGCGATGTTGATTATGACGCTCCGTCGGCAATCTGGACTGAATTAATCTTAGCGCACATGGCTGCTGTAGATGGGAATGGCACATACCAATCAGAATTAGTAGAGTCCATCATTGCAGAGATGGCAGGCGGAGAAGAATCCTCCGTAGCAGGAGATGATGGCTTCGTAATTCCGATTCTTGAATCACCTGAGATTCAGGTAAAAGTACGTGTTTTCAGGTACGACCCTCAATCTGACGAGCGAGGGCATGATGAGTGGGCGTGCGTACTAACTGGAAACACCTCAATTCTTGATTTATTGCGAACAATCAAGTCCACTGAGGATGCGTCTTTGACTTTCAGAGATGGGTCTCTTGATGACCCTACTACTGCTATTTGTGCAAACGGCCGTCCAATACTTCCTGGTTTGACTCGAATTGATTCAGTCCTAAACTCTAATTCTGATATGAATCATCTTAATCTTGAGCCGATTTCTATAGGTGAGGTGATTAGAGATTTAGTAACTGATCTATCTATCTCTGATATTCGTAGGGCTTCAACGAAGCCTTGGTTTAGAGGTGCTACTCGGGAAGGAGTCAAGATTAGAGGTTCAGTGATGGGATTAATGGGGCCTGATGAAGCAAAGGCAGTACATATGGCTAGGAATATGATTAGCCCCTTGGTAATCGATTCTTTTTCAGACACTGTTCCTTACAATGAGAACTACGTGGGGCCTTCCAATGTTCTTTCATCATGGTCTAGGGTTTTGGATCCACGTGTTTCAGAATCTTCACGAACAGAAAATCTAGTTTTACTTGCATCTGATGTAGGAATTAAGGCAGAGACTGATTTGAATTCAATCTCTCGGCATGGAAATAGTGGGGAAATTGTAGCTAGTTACATGCTCGATGCCAAAACTTGTGTCTTGAGACAGGGCTCATTCCAAGATGGCCGTCATGGGAAGCATGTATGGTGGTACACTTGGAGCGTTAAAATGAGTGGATTGGTGAATGATACTGTGATTTACAGGCAGGTCCTAGGCCCATTGGGTTTGGTTGGTAACTTGTTTTCTGGTGTTACTGCTAGAATGGTATTAGGATTTACTAGAACAGGTGGGAATATGTTCAATGGACTTCTTGGGATGGTAGCTCCTCCTGCAGGGATAGGTAAGATGCCGCAACAGTTCAACACTCCAGTTCGTGACCACCACGAGGTAGTTGCAATATTCAATGAAGTGGATGGTGGTTTTTGATGCCTTTAGAATTTGCATATCATCCTGGTAATGTAGCACATAGCAGTGCACCAGAGGTTGCAGATACAGTATTTCCTGCTGCAAAATCCTTGGGTATCAAACTAGTACCTATGGAGGGTGCAACTAGTTGTGGAGGAGGGATAATTCGTCAGGCTAATAGGCGTCTTCAGTTAACTCTCAATGCCAGAAATTTCGCAATTGCTGAAGAACTTGGATTGGAGATAGTAACTCCATGTGCTACAACAGCAGGCATTCTCTTTGAAGATTTGAATGAATTGAGAAACAATCCTAATCTATTGGCTGAAATCAACAATGTGTTGAAGGAAACGTGTGGGAGATCTTTCTCTGGCAATACAGAGGTTAGGCACCTTCTCCACGTAATTGTAGAAGAGGTTGGATTGGAAAAGTTGAGTGATTTGGTGAAGAATCCGATCAATTTCACTGTTGGAGGATACTATGGGCCGAACATTCAGAGGCAAGGAGCATGTGGAAATGATGATGTATTCCAGCCGAATTATCTGGAAAGTGTCATCGAAACTCTTGGGGGTAAATCAGTCTCCTTGAGTTACAGAACACAGAGTGTAGGTGCCCCCAGCCTCTTATCGGAAGAGACCACTGCATTGAAGCAAGCGGCAGCAGTACTTTCTGAGGCCAAGGACGAAGGTTCTGAATTATTAGTAAGCATTTGCACTTTATCTCATGCTGTTCTTGATGTGTATCAAGTAAAAGCATCTAAGGTGTCTGGCGAAGATACGTCAATCCCAGTGATTCATTTCACTGAACTATTGGCTTTTTCCATGGGTCATTTCAATAGCCGTTTGGCTCAACTTAAGACTAGAATTGCTGTTATTGGAAATTAATCAGTACCATTCATCCAATCCCCTTTGCCCACTTTTTCTTCTTCGTTCAGGGGGTATCTCTGGAAATTCTTCATCATTTGATTCCTGTTGAAGTACAGGAGTTTCATCGATTTCTTCCAATTCTTCTCTGAGTCTTTCTCTTTCTAAGATGACAAAATCACTTGCCCCCATGGTGTTGTTTTCTTGAGTAACTATAAACGAGGATAACATACTCAAATCAGGATTAAAAGAATGACGTTTGTTTTTTACTCTCTTTATCGCAATGAGCATTTTCTCTTCACGTCTAGCAGCAGCAGCAGTTGCTCCTTCATCTCGTGTTTCTTGAGCAATTAAGACATAGACTGATCCACTATCGTGTCTTCCTGTTCTCCCTCTTCTTTGAATTGTTCTTATTTCGCTTCCAACCGGCTCATAGAACAAAACCAAGTCAGCTCGAGGAATATCTAGTCCTTCTTCGCCTACAGATGTGGCTACCAACACATTGTATTCCCCTGAACGAAAAGCATCCAATCGTTTAATCTGTTCAGAATGAGACATCCCATCATTCCCCCCTCGATTTGCTTGGCCAATGAATGGTGTGGGGTGAATACCTGGAATATCTTCAATGAATGAAACAATTGCAGAGACTGTATCCCTGTAATTGGCGAAAATAATCATTCTTCCTTCCGGATTTCGAGCAATCTCCTGCCTAATCACTCTTCTAGAGAATGAAACCTTGCTGTGTATTTCTTCCATGTTTTCTAGTGTGCTTTCTAAATTTTGGATTCGAGGATCTTCAAGGAATTCTCGGAGTTTTCTTTCTCCTTTTATTTTCTGGTTTAATCGGGTTTTCATCCTTTTAATCGCTTCTCTACTGGCAGCAATTCCTTGACAAACCAAGAGATTGGAGATAGTATAGAGACGAATTGCCATGCCGAGGTCTCCAGCGCTTCGATAGGCCATCTTCTCTTCTCTTTCTATTGCCGCTTGAACTCTCCGCATTGCTTCATTCAGTCCTCCCATTGTAGTGATTCCAGATCGGATATAATGCCCTAAACGTCGTTCTCGGGCCACTATTGCTTCTAGCCAAACATCGAGTGGGCGTGCCATTTCTCGGATTTCATTTGGTACAGGGACTCGAATTTCTTCTACATCTAGGTTCGAAGCATAAGGTTTGAGCATTGGTTCATCTGAACCGCGTACATGTATCCCTTCTAGGTGTAATCTTTCACATACTTCTTCGACTGCTGATTCATTCCATCCTGGGCTAGCAGTTGCTCCTAGAATAGTTGCTTTTTCATTTGCTTCGATTAACAAATCTCCTATCTGGGCCACTGCAGCATTTCCCGTGGCCCGATGTGCCTCATCAACTACTAGGATGGAAACTTTGGATAAATCCAAAATGCCTTTTTTTGCATCGTTTCTAACGACTTGAGGAGTGGCAACAACAATTCGATGCTTTTCCCAACTGCCCTTTCTTTTTGCGGGAGGAATTGAACCTGTCATTCTAGCAATAGTTTCCCCCTCTGGTAAATTCATCACTCGTTCTAATCCGCGGTGTTGTTGATCAACCAATGCATTCGTTGGCGCTAATAGCAATGCCATTCCATTTGTTATACGAAGTGTCTCAGCTATGGTCATCCATTGCACTGCTGTTTTCCCCATCGCGGTTGGCAGTACTAGGAGAGTCGAAGATGCTAATGACGCATTGGTTGCTTCTAATTGGTATGCCCTTGCTTCGATCTCCTTATCCACGAGGAGGGGATGGGAGATCATCGGTCGCATGGAACCTGTCCTGTTCTGTCAGGGTAGAAAATGGTTACAATTAGGACTTAATACCAAAATGAGGATGCGTGTATCGAAAAGAGAGGTCTTGAGACGAACCGTTGATATAGTCCACTACGGTCGGAGGGTCGCTCGTAACGCGAGCAACCAGACACTGACGGGCTCTGTTCCAACAACCCGGCGTGCGGTTTAGGCATTCGCCGCAGCCGCTGTGTGTCACGGTTGCTCCTGCGCTCTTCGAGCCAGAACACGCCGTTCTTCGGCCTCTGTACTGTTTACACTAATGTGAGGAAATAACATGGCCGACAAGCACCGACCCCGTAGAGGTAGTATGGCGTTTAGTCCGCGTAAGCGGGCAAACCGTCAACATGGTCGGGTCAAATCATGGCCGTCAACTGATTCCGATGAAGTGCGCATCCAAGGTTTCGCTGGATGGAAGGCAGGGATGACCCACATTCTGATGAGGGATCTTAACCCTCATTCTCCTAGTGCCGGTGCCGAACTTCGAACGGCGGTTACAGTGGTAGAAGTGCCTCCGATTCGTATTCTTGCTGTTCGTGGATATCACATGACTCCATATGGTCTTCAGACTGCTGGGGAATCTTGGGCTGATGCAAATACTCTCGATGACGAGGTTGTGGGTCTTTTCCCTAGACTTGCTAATCGTTCCAAGGCAGAAAGCCGTGCAGATGACGGATATAAGCCCGTCAAGAGGGCAGGACGACAACCTAAGCCACAGAATCATGATTCAGAAGCAAACTATGGCGCATTGAAGGAAATGCTGCTAGAAGAGGTTCGAATTTTAGTTGCAACTCAGCCAACAATGGTAAGCGGTTCACCTTCCAAAACTCCTGAAATTATGGAACTTGGATTAACAGGTGGGGACATTTCAACTCAACTTGAATGGGCGCAGGAGCGTCTTGGCCAAGAGATCGAATTTACCGATGTATATTCTGAAGGACAGGATGTAGATGTTGTAGGGATTACGAAGGGCAAGGGATTCCAAGGTTCAGTCAAGCGTTGGGGTGTTAAACTTCTGAGTCATAAGAACAGCAAGCGACGACGTCAAGCTGGAAATCTTGGTGATTTCGGCACTGGATATGTACGTTCAACAGTACCACAAGCGGGTCAAGTTGGTTTCCATCATCGAACTGAATACAACAAGAGATTACTACGAATTTCTACCCCTGATGAGAATGAGATTACTCCTGCAGGTGGATTCCTAAGATATGGTGAGGTTCGAAACCAATATGTCGTAGTTAAGGGAAGCCTTCCAGGTCCTTCCAAGCGTCTTCTTAGATTTAGGGATGCAACTCGATCTCAGGGCGAAAAGCCTCCAGTTGAGATTACTTATATCAGTACATCAAGTAAGCAGGGGGTCTGAAGATGAAAACAAAGAGCCTCTCTATTACATTCAGCGATGACTCCGCGGTATCAGTAGATTCAGGTTCTTCTATTGCTCTACCTTCTGCATTTGAAGTATCAGTTCGAGAGGATTTAGTTCGTCGTGCAGTTCATTCTTCGCGTGCAAATCGTCGTCAAGCATATGGTCATCGAGAACACCAAGGTCGCCGTAAACCCGTTCCTGGAATGAAACATTCAGTAGAATGGTGGGGCAAGGGCCGAGGTGTAAGCCGAATTATGCGTCGATCAGGTTCCCGAGAGGGTGCTGAAAACCCTCACACTCGAGGGGGACGTCGAGCTCATGGCCCTAAGGTTGCAAAAGACTGGAGTCAGAAGATGAATTCAAAAGAGCGCAGAGCTGCTAGAGATAGTGCTCTTGCAGCTACTGCTCAAGGAGACATGGTTCGTTCTCGCGGCCATCGTTTTGATTCAGAAGTAAAATTCCCAATTGTAATTGAGGGTTCAGATGGAAGTATTGAGAAATTCGACTTAGATGGTGGGACTCAGAGATTCATTGCAATGATGGATGCTATTGGTCTAGGTGGAGATTTAGAACGTGCTAAGGACGGACGAAGCGTTCGTGCCGGTCGTGGAAAGATGCGAGGACGTCGACGTAAGACTCCAAAGAGTGTTTTGTTGGTTGTATCCGATAATTCCACTATTGGAAAGGCTGCTAGAAATGTCCCTGGTGTCGATGTAGTAGTCGCCAAGAATCTCTCGGCAGAACATCTTGCTCCTGGAGGAGACGTAGGTCGATTGACTGTATTCACAAAGGAAGCTGTAGAGGAGATGAGGTGAGAAAATGGTGGACCCGTATGATATCATTTTGGCACCTTGGATTACTGAGAAATCTCTGAATGCTCGTAGAGTTGCAGATCCTGAAGGGTATTACAGAGAGAACAATAACAGAATCGAATTTGTTGTCCGACGAAGAGCCACTAAGGCAGACATTAAGGCAGCAGTAGAGCAATTGCTTGAAGTTAAGGTAAGTAAAGTCAACACTCGAATTATGAAAACGGGTAAGCATGCTAGTGTAAAATTAGCAGAAGGATATGATGCAGAGGAGGCTGCGCTGAAACTCGGCGCATTCTAATGGTGGTGTAAGAAATGGGTAAGAGAATTCGTGCACAACGTAGGGG
>DASCRU010000008.1:0-6014 GCA_034400015.1 Candidatus Thalassarchaeaceae archaeon
ACATCAGTAAGAGGTAGCATGCTAGTTAATTCGTTAAGATCCACATATCCAAATTCTTGAAGCATTCGAATTCCGTCAGAAGTAATCCACGGTAGACTCACCCCCTGATTGAATGGTTGAATCCCCCATGTGTCTAGGAGTGAGGTATCAAGATAGTTGAGATCGATTCCAAGAGTAACAACACTATTTGCTTCATCACGAGCATCGACAGTCATTTGGATGTTCATCGAAGTATCTGACGAACTAAATTCAACCGCTCGAGTAGATGTATTCCTCCTTGAAATCCGAATCTCTGCTTCATCAAATAATGTGCCACCACCACTAGTTGCACCAGTATTGTCGATGACCCAAACACCTGAGGTATAGGAATACAGATTTTCAGTTCGGCTTACAGGGGTACCAAGATCATCAAGAATGCCGAAATTTGCATAGGATGGTGGAGATATATCATAGGAAACTAGGTGGCCCTCCTCTGCTAACAATGTGAAATTGGTGTCCGCAGTTCCACCCATGGTTAACAAACCTCGGAATAACCTCTCCATATCGCCAGTGGTAGCTGTTGGGAGGCCAAATGTAGACGGGTCTACATTTACAGTAATCAGTACACGAAGGCAGATAGGGGGACTATACGCATTCTCAGGCATGGATGCATCTTCATCTGCGGAATCCGTTGCTGGATCATCACTACAAACAATTGGAGCACCTGCAACGCCTATACTAGAGACATAATTCACAGAAACTCCAGTAGATGATCCAAAAGCAGATGCCAATGTAGACTCTACAATATTGCCCATTTCTGTTTTCAGAGTGTCCTTGATGTTTGAACCACCAGGTGTAGGCAATGAGAAGTAATTTCGAATGTAATCCGCAGGAATACCATCAGATACAGTACTATTCCCTCCCAAATCGAGACTATCTAAATTAAGCAAGGAACGATTGAATTCATGGATGGCAAATTCCATGTCTAGAGACATCTGGGAAAGTGAATCCATCTCTATGGCATACTCAGAAACAACCCAATTTGAACCAGGAGTATCATCATCAGTCCAAGACCAATCATCACAGATAGTGGAATGCCCCGGTGAATAGGCTAGACCTGTACCGGGAATCTCATCGCAAATCGTATTGGATACCTCTGGTGTCCCTGGTGCAGGATCCGCGAGAACCATTGGAGATAATGATGCAAGCATCAATATTGGAAACAAGATGCCTGCTCTGAACAAAGAGAAGCCCCTATCCATCATACAGGGGCTGTGCCCCTATCCTATAATGCAGTTGCCACTGGGGAGGATTGGTGAGAGGGTGCCTCAGGTTCCAAAAGAGAAACTTATTTCCATGGTTCAAACCTTATTCCAAGGACATGATGAGCGTCTAATTGAGGAACTAATCGAAGATTTACCAAATGGATGGGAACGTTTTGATGATGTTGCTCTACTCCCGTTGAATGCATTTTCTCATAAAAAATGGAATGGAATTGATCATTCTTCACTTTGGGCTGAAATTTCCAATGCCCTCAATGTGAATCGATTATTTCGTAAAGGAGAGATTACAGGTGAACGGAGAGAAAGTTCAACTGAATTATTGCATGGCACAAATGTAGATGTTGAAAGAATTGAATATGGTGTGAAATTTGTATACCGAATTACTGAATGCATGTTTTCTCAAGGTAATCTTAACGAACGGAAAAGAATGGGTGACCTCGATCTTTCAAAAGAAGAGATTCTAGACCTCTATGCAGGTATAGGATATTACACTCTTCCAATGCTGGTTAGAGGCAATGCCAAACATGTAACTGCAACAGAGTGGAATCCGAATGCACTGAGAGACCTTCGGAAGGGATTGGAGCGAAATGGGGTGAATGGAAGATGTACAGTTCTAGAGGGAGATAACCGTTCACATGGAAGTTTACTAGATACTAAATTCGATCGAATCATCCTTGGACTTCTTCCTCAAGCTTGGGACGGTCTAGATACTGCCATGAGGGCATTACGAAGTAGTGGAGGAATTCTCCATGTTCATGGTGTTGCTTCAACAAAAAATCCAGGGGAATGGGAAAACGAAGTGACTCGACAACTTTTCGAATATGGTCGCAGTATAACAAAAAGTGGGTCGTTAAGAATCAAGTCATACGCTCCATTTTGGGACCATCGTGTACTAGATATTGAAGTTGGACCCCTATCGTCAGACTCTTGATGTCGGCATAGATGGGAGATTGATGTCTGATGCTGCGGGGGCTCCTGAGGCCACAATTCTATCCGCTGTTTCGTCATCTGAAGATAATTCACTTCAGAGAGAAAAATTACAATTGAATATTGCTGCAGCATGTACTGCAGGATTCACGGTACTAATTCTATTGCTTTCCATGGTTTGGGATGGTGGTCATTCCATGACTGAAGAGGACCCTCTCAATGGGAATTGGTGGGAAGTTCCTCTAGAGGATCGATGGAAAATGGACCTCAACTTAACGGGTTCTAGAAGTCAACTTCCAATTGCAGGGACATTCAACTGGTCAGGTCCAACCGAACATTTCGTTGAAGTTGAATTGCCTCCCTCCGAACAAGATGTGGGATTCCCTGGCCCTGCCCTCATGCATGTTGCACTTTGGCTCCCGGATGTACCTGAAGGTACCAAAATTCCAGTGATTGCCACTATTCATCCATACTATGACTTTGGAGGAGAAGGTGTTGTGGGAGATGATTCTACTCCAAACACAGTTCCAGATGGAGGAGTAGGGGCATGGGTATTGGAACAATTCGTCCCCCATGGTTACGCACTCGCCCAAGTTTCAACATTCGGCACAGGACAATCTACTCACTGTCAGGATGTCAAGGGACTAGGAGAACAAACTGGAATTCAAGGGGCTGTAGAGTGGTTAGGGACTCAAGAATGGAGCAATGGAAATGTTGGATTGATGGGTAAATCATATGCTGGCACTACCAATTGGGAAGCTGCTCAGAACCCATCTGAACATCTCAAAACGATTGTACCCATTTCCGGTAGCATAGGAGTACAACAGATGTTCTACAGAAACGGAAGTAGTGAATCAAGAGCGATGCTTTACGACGCCCTTTACCAAGGAGCGACAACTGATGCAACCGAGGATGATATGAGAATGTGTTCTGATGATGTAATTGGTCCAGTGAGTCCATTTACAACATGGGCTGGCGCGGGAATCGGCGGAGATCAATGGAATGACTACTGGGACGAAAGATATCATCTCCAAGATGTAATCGACAACTATGAAGGAAGTGTCTACATTGTTTGGGGACTACAAGACTGGAATGTAGACCCTTACCATGCATTCCCAACATATCAGATGCTGAACGATGCAGGGGTGCACACTCGAGTCATCTCGGGACAGTGGGCTCACAACTATCCAGATCAACCAGACAGGCATGGAGAACTCGGAAGTGGATACGGAGAAGAAGCATATCCAAACATGAGTCGAATGGATTGGGCCATTGAAATTTACAATTGGTTTGAATTCTATCTCAAGGGCAACGGAGAGGAACCTGCCGCTCACGCTCAAATTCAGACTAACGATGGAAAATGGCACGTTGAAGATACATGGCCACCCGAAGACATGGAATGGGAAATGTTCGATGTTGGGTCATGGGAAAGTAGTGGGGGAATGAGTGTCTCTGCAACCTCTTCACTTACGTTCATTTCACCTCCTGTCGAAGAAGATCTACACATACAAGGAATGCCAACATTCCATGTGAAAGCAAGCACAGGACTTTGCAATGGTGGGCAACTCTTCGTAACAATGAGAGATGCAACTTCAGATATTCGCCTTGGACATGCCACAATGGATGTTCGATATCGAGATGGGGGCTACGATTCACAAGCAGCAGCACCTCTATCTGAATACACCATGCTAATGGAATTCAATCCAATGGATGTCAGAATTCCGTCTGGTCATTCGATTGAACTAGTGATTACTGAAACTGGTGAAGATTACTTGCCAAGTCCATGTTCTACATTTGGAATGACGATATCAAGTGGAGAACAACCACTAGGACTGCCAATTACAGAACGAGGAGAAAATGCGGAAGAATGGTTCAATGTACCACCTTGGTGGAATGCCACTGCTGTAGAATAATTGCAAAGAAATCATTCTTCGTAAGCATACCAATCTTCTTCGCCAGGAGGGCGATACCACCATTGGCCTTCTTCATCTTCCCACCATTCGACTCCATCTTCATCTACTTCGATTTCGTCATCTGATTCTTCTTCTTCAACTTCAGATTCATCGATGATTCCTTCTTCGATCATGATTTTCCTCTTGGTAAGTTCTGCCTCATCCTCATCATCTCCGAAAACTCGCCCACCACCAGGATCCTGTGCAGTCACCATTTTGTGGTCTCCAGAAGCAATCGCCTCATCGGATTCTCGCATGAACTCAGCTGCCATTCGCTCTCGATATTCATCGTATTCACTGGAACCCCAGGAACCTTGGGATGATTCTGAAGAAGAAAGTAAGTCGTCTAGATCTATATTTTTTCCAACTTTAAGTTCGGGAGCATCAGGAATATCATCTGAATCATAAAACTCATCTCCGGTTTCGCCGAGTCTAGGATATGATTTTCCAGTAGGGTGAATATCCTCAACCTCCTCCATTAGAAGGTCATGCTCTTCATCATCTATCTCGCCTTCATCGAATCTGCGACGAGCTATTCTTACGAAGCGATCTAACTGATCAGCCAACTCATCTTCATCATCTTCGTGCTGTTTAACAGTCCGATCAAATTGGCTCATCAAACGGTCGTATGGGTTGCCCCCAAGGCTTCCGATGAACTTGCCAAAACCGCCCTTCTTCTTCCTCGCCATGCCGATGACCGACCGGGATGCGGGGTTGAACCCTCATTAGTGCTTCGCGAGTGGGGGAGTCATGGTCGAACCGTGGCTCATCGATGCAGCAACGGCATATAATCGCCAATCTATAGAACAAAAAGACGGCTACGTAGGACTAATTCTTCTACCACTTTCACATCTCGAAACAGTTCTCAAATGGTCATTTGAATCTCTCCCCGATGAAATTCTGGTTGGTTTCGACCCAAACCAAGAATTGGCCCATAACCCCGAAGTACACGATTCCTTCACTGGTTCGGATTTCCGAAACGAACTGCATCAAGGAGAAGGTAAGGTACTCGGTGAACCACATCTAGTAAACAGAGGAGATTCCTTTTCTGTACACCACATTCCGGAGGAATGGGTGGATGATGTATTTGCTCAAGAAAGAGGGGGGAGAGGCAGTAGATTCACCCATTGGTTACACACTCATCCCAATGCTGTTGCAATCCCTTCAGGAGCAGATGCGGATGCTGCTCAATGGACCAGTGGTATAGACATGATACTGGGAATTCAATTCACTCCAGAAGGGCCCCTTCCATGGTTCGATGAAGTTGATGGTGTTCGAAGAATTCTACAACCAGATGAAGCAGCAAAAAAAGTAGACAAAATCGACGCAAGTGGACGTCGAGGATGGGCAAGAGTACGAAGAGCAAGAGAAGAGAGAAAGGTATTGGGAAGAGCCTCTACTGGTCATCGAATCCATGGTTTGGAACTCATTGCATTTCACCGAACTGGAGTTGGGATAAATGTGGTTCTCGTGGATGATGAAGGATTACCCATTGGGTGGGACGAAATCAAAGAAATATGATTTTATTCGTTCTCGATTACTCGAAATCCAGCTCTTCGATAGTATCGTAATTCCTTGACACTCATTCTGATATCATCAAGTGCCCGATGTCCGTCATTCTTGTGATACGGTGGCAAATCATACCACAAATCCATGAGAATCTTGACGGTGGTAACATCAACAGAACGATAGTGAAAATATGAATGTAAAACCGGCATATACCTTCGGAGAAAACGTCGATCTTGACCGATTGTATTCCCACATAGTGGTGATTTCCCTTCCAAACAATATTCCTTCAGAAATTCAAGTGTTTGGGTTTCTGCTTCTGATTCAGTTATTTCCGACTCTCGAACCTTCTCAATCAATCCATTGG
>DASCRU010000009.1:0-4956 GCA_034400015.1 Candidatus Thalassarchaeaceae archaeon
GGTGTCCAATCATCATCAGAAGAGAAATTAGAATCGAATAAATGAGTCCCGTTAACATCAACCACCATGACGGTACTAACGCTGAAATTTCCTAGAGTGCTAGCTGCATGAAGTCTGAAACCATACGGCCCAGGAACAGCATTGGATGGAATATCAATCCGAATATCTACAAATGTAGATGCTCCTGAAGACAAATTTCGGACAACAGGATCATCCCATGTAACAGTCCAACTAGATGCATCGAGTCCCTGAGTTGGTGTTGAACGAGGCATAGATGTCCCCCCTCCAGAAGTAGAATTCTCCCATGGATAAGAAAGATGGCTGGTCTCATTGAAAACAGTAGCAGCGGCGGCTTGTTGTAATTCCAATTTTAGGGCACTTGATAGAGCCACACTATCATTGGAACCTACGGGTGAATCGCCTGTCAGTGTTGCATAAATAACACATGCTGACAGATAACTACCGGACAAAGATGGATGGCTACCATCAGTTGAATACAACCCATAGAATGTGGTTCCAGAAGTTAGAGGATTGGACCCGGAGGACAACATACCATCGTGGATATGTTTGAACGCTAGACCTACAGGAGCAATCCAAACATCTCGGCCTTGAACAGTCATGTTATCTCTAAAATCGATATACCCCTCCTCAAGTCTATCTTGCATCATTGTAAAGTTAGAATAGATTGTGGGATTTGCAGGGTCACCATTTCTCCTCCCCCAAGTCATCATTAGAACCGATTCTGAAGATTCAGACTCAATCGAATTGGCCAATAAAATTGCAGCGTCTTTGTCGTCGATCCAAGAAGTAGTCGAACGATAGAATCCCGGGATTTGACTCTGATCTTGAAGCACAACATAATCCCAATCTGTGTTTGGATCTCTTAGAGTAGTATTCCAAGAATGCGCAGAATTATTTACATTATTCCAATGATCATCAAATGTCAATCCTCCACCAGTCAACGCTTCAGCATCTGTTACGCCCAAATCCTCTAGGATTGTATGAAGAGAATTCTGAGAAGTGTAACTATTCCCATACATCAACAATTTATCGATTGTAGTGCCATTGTTTCCACCAGTGTTGTTTCCACCAGTGTTGTTTCCACCAGTGTTGTTTCCACCAGTGTTGTTTCCACCAGTGTTGTTTCCACCAGTGTTGTTTCCACCAGTGGATTGATTCGCCCAAAAACCGGTGATATCTGGTTCAGCACCAACAGAGAGTAGAATTGTATCTTGAACAGAACCAAAATTGGAAATCTCTACAGGGAGTACAAGAGTAGTATTGGATTCAGATTGGATTAGTCCATTATCTCCAATTCCTGTAGCATCAATATCAGGAAGATGCATTGCACCTACAGAAAGATGGATTTCGATGCTAGAAGATGCACCACTACGATTTACGAAAATCCATTGAGTTCCAGATGAATTTGAAGATGGATTTCCTCCCAAAGTAATGACGATTTCCAGTGAATCACTAGCATAAGGAAATACCTGATTTATCGAAGTTTGGCTAAGATTTACTACCCATTCAGATCCTGCGGATGAATTGCCCAATGAAACTGTAAAATCATGAATTGAGGTATCATTATTCTCAATCGTCAAAGTCACATTTGTAGACTGTCCTGGAGTCAATACTACTAGATCGCGATCAAGGTCCAGAAGAACTGTTGAATCCGCAGATACAATGCCGACCAGTGGGCCACATGAAGCCATCAGGAGGAAGGCACAGATCAACATTGAACCGCGACGCATCACCTATTGGACTGATATCTTCGCTATGAAGGCCTCGCGAACTGGAGAAAATGCAGGCACGATTCATAGAACTGCTTGGAAAGCGGTGATAATACCCTCATTCAAACGCTCCCAAGTGAATTGGGAAGGATTACTTGGGACCCTCCCAAAGTGGCCACCAGATGCAGTAACTGCGTATATTGGCGCCTTTAGGCCAAGATTATTGATGATGTGCCCAGGTCTGAAATCAAAATGCTGATTGACCAAAGAGGCAATCATATCATCAGAGACCAAACCAGTGCCAAATGTATCAACTCGAACACTAACAGGATTTGCTACCCCAATCGCATATGCTAACTGAATCTCACATTCACGTGAAAGCCCTGACGCAACGACATGCTTGGCAGCCCACCTAGAAGCATAAGCTGCTGAACGATCAACTTTTGAGGGATCTTTGCCCGAGAATGCTCCTCCTCCATGACGTCCTCGACCGCCATACGTGTCCACGATAATTTTCCTTCCTGTAAGTCCAGCATCAGCATATGGTCCGCCAGGATCCGCGAAACGACCTGTTCCATTTACTACAAACACTGTTTCATCATTAATCAAAGAACTAGGGACAACAGGAGAGATGACATGCTCAATGATTTGTGACTTGACCCACGCCTGTTCTTCCTCTTCTGAACCAAATTCATCAATCATATCCTTATGTTGAGCCGCGATTACTATATTTGTAGCACAAACCACATTTCCATCATCATCATGGTGAAGAGTGACCTGAGATTTGGCATCTGGCCTTGCCCAATCAAGAGTTCCATCCTCTCGACGTTTTCTATACTCTCTAGTAAGGGCCTGTGCCAAAGCAATTGCAAGAGGCATCCACCTCCCCTTATGTCCTTCAAATAACTCGGTTTCATCGCAAGCATATCCAAACATCAATCCTTGGTCACCGGCGCCCTGTCCATCGATATCTTGGGCAACTCCTCGATTAATGTCGGGAGATTGGCGAGTAATTAATTCAATTACTTCGCAACTATCTTCTGAACGCGCGTCCATACCAATTCCATGATCAGTATATCCAATTCCTGCAGCTGCATCTCTAGCAACCTGAACGAAATCCGGATTTTCTATGCCTTCTGCAAGTGTAACTTCGCCACCTAGGACAATGAATGCCTTGTCTTCACGGCCTTTCACTAATGTCTCAACAGCAACCTTCGCATTAGAGTCTAGGGCTAGACATGCATCTAGAATAGAGTCTGAAATTGCATCGCATAACTTGTCTGGATGTCCAGAAGCCACAGACTCAGATGTAAATAGCCATCCACCCTCACTCATGGAGCACGCGACATAGCAATAGCATTTCAATCGTATGTCTGAATGGAAACCGAGAAATTTCCAATTATCGATATGCGTGGAAAGACATTCTACCTTGGTGGACAGTCTGTCGTAAAGAACCACGTCCCTCAAACAAGCCTTTGATAGAAGACAATATCCTAACAGGTAGAGAATAACGGATGAATCGGTTCTTCGGGAAAACAACTTCTACTCTAGAAAATCCAAGATCATGTAACATTCCTTTCATCGCAGCAACATTGGGCGCCCAATAATTTGTAGAATCTTTGTTATAAGAATCACTAGGGAAATACACCATAGATGGTTTCCACCGATGAAGATCGTCCATCAAAGTCTCAATAATCAGAAGTTCCTTACATACACTAGCTGCGACTCGAAGTCCTGCCATGGGGTCTTGTAAATGATACAATACACCCAAGAACATTACTACATCAAATTCCCCTACAGTTTCAGGAGAAATATCCATCGCATCAATGTCGAGATCTTCCACTTTAGAATCAAGAACGTTATGTGCAAATTTGAAACCCTCATTGGACCCCCAACCAGGGCCACTCCAACAGTAATGGTCTGTTGCTAGAACACGTTCTGCACCATTTCTCTCAGCCTGAAATGAGAAGAAACCATCCCATGCGCCGATATCAAGTACCGATTTCCCTGAAAGATCTTCAGGCAAACAAACCTGCTTTAGTTTGGACATCGAATCATCACGACCGGGGGTCACAATACCTCCTTTCAGGGGAATGGAATGGAACCAATCGATTTCCTTCATCCGTTGAATGAGGTCTTCCTGTCCTTCCATGAGCGTTGGCGAGTTGCTATCACATTTACCATTTTCCAAATATTTTCGCCAATTAGTTGACCGAGCGGTTGAAGTTCCGTAAGCGCCCGCTTTAGTTCATGGTCGGACGAGACTCCACCGATTGGTTGCCCACCGCATTCAGAACCCATACACTTGGTAACATCATAAATTCAGGTGCAGATTTGATTGGACAGGAAGTCACTGTTGCTGGCCATGCAGAGATTTCAAGGGGGAGAGGAGGAGTTTGTTTTCTGACTCTAAGAGATGGAACAGGACATCTTCAAGCATTCTTGAAAAAGGATGCCATGGATGAACAGATTTTCCTTTCTATTCAATCGATTTCAAGAGAATCTACGGTTCAAATCACAGGAGATGTAGCCCAGAAAAGACCTCCTAAGGTACCAGAGGGGGAACCTCTTCCACCTCCTGAGTACGAAATATTTGCCAAGTCTGCTAGAATCTTATCCGAAGCTCAGACTCCACTACCTGTTGGAATTACCGACAAAGTGCATGTTGAACTAGATACTCGTTTAGACAATCGACATCTGGACTTGCGCAGAAGTCATATCAATGCCATGTTCCAACTTAGAAGTAAGGTCCTTTGTTACGGAAGAGAACATCTTCTCAAAGAAGGATTTCAAGAAATCAATACTCCAAAAATCATAGCAAGTGCTTCCGAAGGAGGAACCAACTTGTTTGCGATGACTTACTTTGAAACACCCGCTTTTCTGTCTCAAAGTCCTCAACTCTACAAACAACTTGCAATACTTGGTGGATTGGAACGTGTTTTCGAAATAGGGCCTGCTTTCCGGGCAGAAGAACACGACACCTATCGTCATCTGAATGAATTCATATCTTTCGATATTGAAATGGCATGGGCTGATGATGATGATGTCATGGGAGTACAGGAAAGGATGATTCACCATATTTGGAGCCAGGTTGCATCCAACGATCAGAATCTAATCGAGATCATAAATGAATACAGAGGCTCCCAAGAACTAGGGCCTATCACTGTCGATATCCCGGCTCTACCATTTCCTCGAGTAAGTTACGATGAGGCAATAGAAATCATTC
>DASCRU010000010.1:0-3982 GCA_034400015.1 Candidatus Thalassarchaeaceae archaeon
ACTTCCATTACTTTTCGAACCAAGGAATACCCATTAGAATGAACACCTGAGGATGGAAGTCCAATCAGAACATCTCCTTCTTTGAGATTGATGCCTGTGATTTCACTTCCCTTCGAAAGCCAACCGAGAGCTGTCCCTGAAAGATCCAACTCTGTAACGATTCCAGGAAGGCTGGCAGTTTCTCCTCCAGCTAAAGTAACCCTTGCACGTTTACATGCTTCTGTGAGACTCTTGCCGATAGCTGCATGAGTGTCAGGGTTGGGTTTTGGTACTGCAATATAATCAACAAATGCAATTGGTTCCGCCCCTACACACAACAAATCATTGACATTCATTGCCATGCAATCAATTCCGACACCAGACCATTGTTTCAATTTCGTTGCAATCGATAATTTCGATCCTACGCCATCTGTCGCTAAAGCAAGATAATTGTCTCCAAATTCTACAAGCCCTCCAAATCCACCTGGGAGATCCACAGGTGCGCCCTTCGTCCCAGTAGGCCTTACTGAACGGCCTAAAGCACCGATTAGAGAAGAGACTGCATCCCCTTCCAAATCAATATCAACGCCGGAACTGGCATAATCAAGTCCCTCGCCCATACAATCGGCTTAGGCATTAAACACATCAGCATTCGCATGGAAAGATATCGAGGCAAATGTCACTACAATCCAATTGGAGCAGAAATGAAACTGGTTTTTATTTCCCAATTATTGAGGTCTGATGTTCGCTTCAACCATTCAGCTAATGCTCTAGGCCCAACGGTTTCGGTAGCATGATGGCCGCCTAAGAGTAAGCCAACACCAGACTCCTGAGCAAGTATTGCTGCATGTGCTGGTCCTTCTCCAGAAATAATTACATCCGCACCTAATGCCATTGCATCTACGACTGCGCCACCTGCTGCTCCAGTACATATTGCAACAATTTCTACCATCGATGATTCTAAGTTTCTATCTTCAGGAAAACATCGAACTTTTTCATTTCTTGTTTGTTCACTTCCGATTGATTCTTGTAATCGAGATGTTAGTTCAGACCTTGTGCTTGATTTTACTTTAGCAATGATTCCAATATCCATAGATTTTCGTCCATCTTCGATTTCAATTATTTCTGGCCAATTTGAGTAATCTCTCTGTTCGATGAAAATTTCCGATAATGGGCTTGGGGTGCCCTTAGTATTGAACCAGGTGCCAGAAATCTCAGCACCGATTACATCGGAAAGAACCGCATTGTTTCCAAGAGTGGGGTGAGCATCCATTGGCAGATGTAATCCAATAATTGTAAGATTATTCTCAATCGCTATTTGAGTTCTAGGGGATTCCAAATCATCACTATTTGGTAACGAAATATTGCCATTTGTCCATGTTAATCCATGATGACAAATGAGAATATCTGCATTCAAATCTACTGCTTTTTGAATGACTTCTAAACTTGCATCTGTTGCCGTAACAACCACGTTGCATTGTTGTTCAAGATTGGAGATAATCTGGGGGCCATTCCAAGCCCTAGATGAATCTGGAATCAAATGAACACTATACTCTGAGCAGATGATTTGAACCATCTCTTTGATGGTTCTTTTAGACATTAAATCACCTCCTTCACAAATTAATTTCAAGAAAATTGCAGACCTAATAACTCTAAATCCGCAAGAGGGCAACGTGTCATCAAAGCATGGTCCATGACTCTGATGTGAATTTCAGCTACAACCTGAACTGTGGCTTGGAACATGTGGCCCGCATGAACATCATTGTCATCATCCGACCAGCAGCAATGGATGTGAGTGAATGCTTTACCATCCTCAGTTCGAGCAATATTGCCCGACAAGCTCACCAATTCAGAAGGAGAATCCAAAAGGCGTCTTTGGTAAACGCCTTCCTCATTCATGTAACCATATTGATTATTTCGCGTTCGTCCAATTCCACTGGTGATGGCTGCTGCATCAAATCCAAGATCATCTGCCAATGCCTGTAAAGAGGCGTGAATCTCATCTCCAGGGTCAAGTCGGACAAAGAGGTCGCTACCAGAGCGTGTGTGTTCCATGATTTCCCGAATTATCGTAGGTTCCTAAATTATCGCTGTTAGAAAAATTCTACAGGAAGCGTCTGAAATGGTTGTAAAGGCTACTGAGAGAATGGACGATTTCCACTGGAAAACAAGGGGTTGAAAGGACATCAGCCGTTTGATTCATAGACGGTCGATTCCCACGAGCAAGTCCTTGGTGAATGAAATGGCACTCCAGATGGAAGATCTAGGCTCTCGGTGGGAGACATTCTTTCAAGAAGTCAAATCTCAGGAAATTCAACTTTTAACAAACAATTCTATTGAATTTCGACTCAGATTCAATGACATACAATCTTGGGATCCAGATTTTGCAAAGAGAATACTAGTTGACCCTAGAAGAATTATCGGTATGGGCAAACGAATCCTTTCCCAAAGATGCAAAGAAAATGGTTTGAGTATTAGCCCAGATATTCTATTAGAACATCTTCCACCTGATGTTGATTGCGATCTTCGAGACATTGGTTCAGATGATCTCAATCGACTTAGGAGTGTGAATGTAGTAATCACGAAGGTCTCAGAGATTCGACCCCGGATTTACGAGGCCACATGGACATGTGATTCATGTGGCGGAGATACAATGGTAAGACAAGAAAACGAATTGGAACTCAAAGAACCATTAATCTGCAGTGGATGTGAATTACCTGCTTCCGGATCAGGTTCCACTCGTTTCACATTGAATAGTGATCGCTGCACCTGGATAAACAATCAATATCTCGAAATTCAAGAACTGCCTGAACGAGTGAAAGGAAGTGGACAACCCAGTCGGGGGAAAGTATTGATTGAAGGAATCCTATGCAATCGATACCTTCCTGGAGAAAGAGTGACCGCTAATCTGATTCCATATACTCAAGCAGGATATCACCGAAATAAAAAATCTGCAATGTTTGAAATTGTATACAGCCTTCATTCTGCAATAAGAGAATCTACTCCCTTTACTGATATCCAACCTTCAGAAGAAGAAAAGGATGAGATCAAAAAAGTGGCATCTAGGCCTGATTTGATGGATATCATGCAAGGATCAATTGCACCTTCAATTATTGACGTTACGGCGAAACTTAAGCAAATAAAACGCAGTCTGGTGATGCAATTATTCGGAGGAGTATCTCGAATAAATGCAGATGGAACACGAAATAGAGGCGATATTCACATTCTTCTAATGGGTGACCCTGGAGTGGCAAAATCACAGCTCCTAACCTACATGTCAAAATTAGCTCCACGTGCTCGGTTTGCTTCTGGAGGAAATATCTCTGCTGCAGGTTTGACTGCTGCTGCAATTAGAGATTCATTTGGAGATGGGCGTTTCACTCTAGAAGCAGGAGTTTTGCCTCTAGCAGATTTAGGAATTGCTTGCATTGATGAGATCGACAAAATCAGCAAAGAAGACAAAGGATCTCTTCACGAAGCAATGGAACAACAACAAATTTCCGTGAGTAAGGGGGGAATTACAACCCAACTACGAGCCAGATGTGCTGTACTTTCTGCAGCAAATCCTGAGAAAGGAACCTTTGATGTTGGTCCAAATCAGAATCTAATGTATGCCTTTAATCAAACAGGATTACCCATTCCTCTCGCAACTAGATTTGACATCATCTGGCTGATAAAAGATCAAGTTCATGAAGACAACGATGCGACTATCGCTAGACATATTATGGCTAGTAGAATCAAAGGAGTTCCTGAAAGTAAAGTAGAAGAAAATACCTTCGAAAATCCAGTAATGAAGGATGAAGAAGTGACTTACAAAGAAAATACAAATGGTTCAGAATACCTTTCGGTTCCATTCCTTAGAAAATACATCGCATATGCAAAGACCAATCATTCGCCGGTATTAACAGATGAAGCTAAAACTATGATTTTAGAATACTACAAGGAAGCTAGAAATCAGTACGGAAAAGATGCGAATGCACTGGCAAATTCTAGAGAAGAGCAG
>DASCRU010000011.1:0-3661 GCA_034400015.1 Candidatus Thalassarchaeaceae archaeon
CAATTCCAACATCATATCGTATTGGCCCTAAAAAACGCATTCTTTCTGCAATTAGATTTGAATCAATTCCTAATCCCCACGTCACCAAATTATGGCTATACCAAGTCATTTCACCCTTTTCAAAACCAGGTAATCCTTCAGTTAAAATCACTCGTGAAATATCTAACTTCTGGATTCTTCCTGAAACAATTCGGGCCACTGCATCTTCCACTCCTTCAATCTTCAAATCAAAGGCATGTGAATTCCCAGTACCTGCAGGAATGAAGGCAACAATAGGTGGATTTCGTTCTTCAGCATTTCTCATTAGCCCAGTAATCACTTCAGACATACTTCCATCCCCTCCTACAACTGCAAAAATGTCATCTTCTGCTGAATCAACATTGGCTGCAAGTTCAACCAGATGACCCGGATGTGAAGAACGGTGAGTAACGACTTCTATTCCAGCCTCTTCAAGAATTAATTGGGCCTTAGTGGCCACTTTGTCACCTTTTTTCTTTCCCGAATAAGGGTTGATCATTAGATGAACCTTTGAAGGCTTGATAACTCCAACAGATGCACATGAAAAAACTGGAGAAAACATTGGACGATGTAATCCCCCTTTCTTCTTACTATCAGAATCCGGTCGAAACACAACCGGCTCAGGGGCGGGCGTCATGAACCATGTATCAATCGTCGACCCTTGAATTCTACCGAAAAACACGGGTATGAGTGACCCCTGCGCAAACATGAATTCCCCACATTGAGAGGTGTCTCCATGAAAGAAAATTCCTCCTTTATGCAACATGCACTCAAAATTGCTGAAACGGGAATTGGAAGAGTGTCCCCAAATCCTCCTGTTGGATGTGTCCTTGTCCAAGGGGGACGAATAATTGCACAAGGTTGGCACAATAAAATTGGAGACCTACATGCAGAACAAGCTGCGATTGCTGATGCTGAAATTAAGGGGGAAAATACTGAAGGTTGTATTGCATATGTTACATTAGAACCATGCAACCATTTTGGGAGAACTCCTCCCTGTACTCAAGCATTACTTTGGGCGGGTGTGTCCAAAGTAGTGATTGCATCAAGAGACCCTAACCCAAATGTTAGGGGGAAGGGCATTGATGCTCTAATTAATGCTGGTATAGATGTTGAAATTGGAGAAAACGAAGCGGATGCTGAAAACCAAATGCAAGCATTTCTGAATTGGTGCAAATTCCGAAAACCCCTAGTTACTCTCAAAATGGCGGTGGATTCCAATGATAAAGTGGATGATAGAAAAGTCCCCTCTAGAAGATTTACTAGTGACTTATCATTACAATTTGCCCATGCTCTGAGAAGGCAATGTGATGCGATATTGGTTGGTTCGCATACTGTAATTCGAGACAACCCTTCTCTCACAATTAGAAAAGTAGATTCTAGTGGTTCCCCTAATCCAATCAGAATTATTCTTGATACCAGAGGTGAAATCTCAAAAGATGCCACAGTGTGGAATAGTGAGGCAGAAACAATTCGAATTCTTGGTATTGAAAAATTTGATTCAATCCAAGGTATTGAATCAATTTGTATGCCTACAGTAACTGAATCACGAAATCCTGAAGATCTATTGGATTTACTTGGTGACCGTGGAATTCAGGAACTTCTAGTAGAAGGAGGGCCATCAGTTTGGACTTCTTTCCTTGAAAGTAGAGTAGTGGATAGAATCATTCACATTCGTGCAGATGTAGAATTGGAAGAGGGCCCTGAAATGAAATTAACAAGCGAGTTTCTATCCATGAATAATTTGGAATTAATTGAAGAAAGGAAGGATTCTGGAGATATTATTCAAATTTTTACAAAGGGTGGAAGGGCTTTGCCCCACCAAAGTTGGCCTCATCCGTCGGATTGAAAGGTATTGCATAACTGGCATGTTTGGGCGATTGGTGTAGTCTGGATATCATCTGGCGCTTCGGACGCTAGGACACGGGTTCGAATCCTGTATCGCCCACCACTTAACAAGGGTCAATTCGGACCAATGCTCTGCCAAGGCTTCTATGTACCCAAATTGGATGAATGGCATTGATTTTGTAATCAATATTAGTCAAGATTGTCTTAAAATCTTGAGGTTTTACACCAAAAGGAGAAAAGGTGTCGATATTCAATAATTCAGGATTTAATCTAACAACATCTGGTTCTATTGGTAGTAACATCACCATCGGCCCCCTAGACACATTTGAAAGTGATAAAACCGCTTCTTTGAGAAGGTGGATCCCCTCGCCACTTGTCCATGAATTTCTACCATATGGTGGATCAAAAGCATGAGCTGCACCTTCAATTTCGCCCAACTTCTCATGAATCTTGATTGCATCACAAGGTTGCACAGTAATTTCGCAATCAAATTCAATTTGTGCTATATTCTCAATAGTTCCTTGAACCATCTCAGGATCTAAATCACTAGCAAAAACAGGAACTCCAACCATTGCTGATTCTATGGCAATACCACCAGTTCCACAAAATGGATCAATCACATAAGTAGGAGGGATTCCGTTTGTATAACAAAGATTTACCATTGCTCGAGCCAATCGAGGATCAAGACTAATTGGTTTGAAAAATGGACGGTCAGTAGAAGAACGATTTTGAAAACTATAGCCTCCTGGACCTGATGCACATAAAATCCCCCAAACAAAAATGGGGTGATTCAACTCAGTAGAATCAGGAGGAATTGGTTTCTCAGGGTTTCCACAATAATGAATGACAATTTCAATATCTGGATTCTCGAGGTCCACCCTCCATCCTCTTTCATACAATATAGCTCCAATTTGAGCCTGTAACCTAGTTGATTCCATTCCTTCAAAATTTCCCATTTTGAATACTCTTACTGCAATTGATTGGTCGACAGACTGCTGAATGTTGCTAAACCAATCGGCAATTTCACGAGGACTCGGTTCATTAATTGAATAATCAAACGGAGATAATGATTGATCTATAAAAGCGGAATTATAAATCGGTGCATTGTCTTCAACAATTACTACTCGAGGGTGAAGAATTAGTTTCATTCGACCTAAACAATTTGCCTCTGAACGGAAAAGTGCAGGATGCCATCCATTTCCAATCCAAGCGGCAACCATGAGTTTCCCCGTTCTATGGGAGACGCCATTGGCCTTCAATCCTATAACACTCAAGGGGGGTCGAAGGGGCATGAACGCGGCGGGGCGGAGTGTGTCGGCCCGGGTCGCCCTTCTAATTACAGTTCTATTCGTTGGCACCTCATTGCTCAGTGTTGTTAGTGCACAATCAGATAATCCCAAAGTTCTCTCACATGAAAATAATCGCCTCTATTTCTATGGTGAATCGGCTGATGGAGGATATGCTACGTGGCCTATGTGGAACAATGCACAATCCAATGACCCCAACAGTGACGACAGTATTGGAGAAACAAATGCATTCATTCCAGGAGACCCAAATAATGGAGGGGGGACGAGAGAATTTACTTTCGATGGAGAGGTTGCTAGCGATAATATAACTGAAATAAATCCTGAAATTACCATCACTGGAAATTTCAGACTAAACATATTCTGTCAAGGAGGCAGTTGCAATACTGACGTCACAATTTATCTCAGAAAGGGAGGCGTAGACATCACTTCCTTGACCGTATCTCCAGAAAATGAAGGGGGAGATACCTATGTCTTCGAATTCTTCCATA
>DASCRU010000012.1:0-3459 GCA_034400015.1 Candidatus Thalassarchaeaceae archaeon
GAGGCTCGTGACTTTACGCAGATTACTCCCTATTGTGATCGTTTGTGTTATGCAAGTGCGAACACTTGGTCCCATTCGTATATTTATGCCGCTGAGAATTTGCTTGAAGTTGAAGTCCCTGAAAGGGCAGAGTACATTCGATTAATTGCTGTCGAAATCCAGCGAATCGCTAGCCACCTCATGTGGTTAGGTGCTTATTGTCCAGACATTGGGAACCTTACTGCTTTCGTTTATTGTCTCCGAGAGCGCGAAATGATGCTTGACCTTCTCCAAGAATTAGGTGGTTCTCGAATGCATTACAACTTCCCCAGAGTTGGTGGAGTCAAGCGTGATTTACCCCATGGTTTTGCAATGCGTTGTCGGGCTAAGGTGAAGTTGTTCTTACAACGAATTCATGAATATGAAGCTCTACTTGATGAATCGACAATTTTCCTAATTCGGACTCAAGGTGTTGGTTATGCTAAGCCAGAAGAAATGGTAAATCATGGAGTTACAGGTCCGAACCTAAGAGCTGGCGGAGTCAACTATGATGTTAGATGGGCTCATCCTTATTCAGTCTATGACGAGTTAGATTGGACTCCCTCAGTAGAACGTTCATCGGTGAAAGGAGCAGATTGTTACGACCGCTATCGTGTTCGTGTTGAAGAAATGAAAACTTCAGCTGAATTGGTCCTCCAAGCATTGGATGGGATACCCGGAGGTGCTGAAACTTATCACGAACCTGGTGACCCTGCTTTAATCGCTAAAGCACCTGCACGTGCCGCTGATGGCCAGACTGGATTTCATCATTTTGAGGACCCTAGAGGTGAATCGATGTTCTACCTTGTAGGGGGAGGAGATGAACGAGGAAAGAACCCATATCGTGTTTCGATTCGTTCCCCGATGTTCATTACGATTCCATATGCTGCAAAATGTATGATTGGATACAAGATTGCAGATGTTCCTGCAATTATGGGAAGTTTCGATCCTTGTATCGGGGAGACGGATCGGTGAGAACATGGCTGCAGAAGATTGGTTTGATGTTCGCGGCGCCATAGCATGGGTTACTGAACAAACCATGGACAAAACCATTGGAATGACTAGGTTCTGGGAACAGAAGTATTGGCTTAGCGAGTTCTCTGCAGAGTTCGCAATGGCTGGAATCATTTTCGTAATTACAATGCTAGCCGTCTTGGGGCCGGTTTGGATGGAACGAAAATTAATTGCACGATTGATGGATCACCGAGGTTCTACCATTGCCATTCGATCTCTATGGACTGGTGAAGGCAATATACGCGTAGAATGGTGGAAAGATCTGCCGTTTGGAATTGGTGTACCAATTGGATTAGTAAATGGGTTCCTTTGGAATAATTTTGGAAATGATTCTAGTAATCCAAAAGTTGCTCAAGTAGGGAATAGAAGTTACGCTGGTTGGTGGTGGGCACTTCCTGGAATGATCAATAATTTCGCAGATTTCACTAAATTTGCAATCAAAGAACACATGCCCCCTCGTGATGCAGACCAAGTCACCTACGAGGTTGCACCATTCATCATTGTGACGACCACTCTTTTGGTCTTCGCATTCATCCCATATGGCCCAAGCCTTTACGCAGCAAACCCCGATTTATCTCTAGTATACATGATGGCCATTTTTGGAATTGCTCCATTAGGAGTTTTCTTCGCAGGTTGGTCATCAAACAACAAGTATACCTTGATTGGTGGAATGCGTAGCGCTGCGCAATTAACTGCATATGAGATACCATTGCTAATTACAGTACTGAGTATAGCAGTTCTCTGTGGAACATTAAACATCATTGAAATTGCTGAATTTCAAATGAGTGGAAGCCAAGGAAGCGTGTGGAATATTTTCTTAATGCCCCTTGGCGCAGCACTCTTCCTCATCACTATGATTGCAGAAGTTGAGCGCACGCCATTCGATATGCCAGAGGCAGAAGCAGAACTTGTAGAAGGATGGTGGACAGAGTATGGAGGAATGCGTTGGGGCCTTCTTTTCGCTTCTGAATACTTACGTTCGCTTGCTGCTTGTCTTTTGTTTTCCCTCTTTTTCCTTGGAGGTTGGGAATTCCCCTTCGAAGACGCTCTTATCGCTGCACCATTTGTAGGGGGTATCTTTGCATTTATTTTCCAGATTATACCCCACTCACTTTGGTTGCTAATTAAGGCGTGGATTGTCTTTGCATTCTTCATTTGGGTACGTGCATCCCTTCATCGAGTTAGGACAGATCAAATTCTTGAATTTGGGTGGCGTTACTTGTTGCCTCTATCTGTAATCCAACTAGGTTTGAGTATCTGGCTTCGTTTAGGTGTCTACGATGGAGGTCCTTGGCCAGTAGTCATTCCAACATTAATCACAGTCGTCGCAATTCTGTTATTCGTCGTTCTAGTCTTGGACGAAGATAAAGATGCCCTTGCTGAACAACGTCGCCCGTATCATGTAAGTGAAATCAACAAAGCATCACCTGGAGCTAGGATTAACAGGGAGGACTGAAAATGGCATATCACCCTCGAGCAACACCGAATTTCCGCAACTTAGTCGTTCGTCCAATGTGGATTACATTGCGCGCAGGTTTGCGAACAATTCCATACATAGGGCCTCGATTCTTTTCTTCCGGATACCATGGGAAAATTGCTGAAATGTTTGATGATGAGACAAAAAGTCGAACTGGTGGAAAAGAATCTAGTCAAATCTACGCTGCAGATCGAGAAACGAGCCATTTCGTTAAGTCAATATCACGGCCTGTTACAGTAATGTATCCATATGAGCGACTAGAAGATTTGGAGCCATGGTTATTCGTTCCAAATAATTACAATGGAAGAATTGGAGTTGTTTGGGAAACTTGTACTGCTTGCAAAGCTTGTGTTCGAGCCTGTCCAAACGATTGTTTACACATGGAGTCAGAGGTCAGAGTGAATGTTTTAGACATGCCAGATGCTTCTGAAGAGAATGTTGGATTAAGTTCTGTAGAATTCGTAGAGGGTGGGTATCTAGCTAGGAAAAATGATGATTTCGAAGAGATTGAGAATTCATTTTCGTTAGAAACTGCACATGAATCTGCTCCGCAGCAATATGACTTTGCAGAAATTATTGATTTGAGTGGCAATACAGCCTCAGTTCGTTGGTCTGATTCTGGTAAGACTGAATCTGTGGATCTAGAAGGCATGATTCCGGCTGAGCAAGATATTGTTTCAGGAAGAATAGACTTGGGCCGTTGTATGTTCTGCGGCCTTTGTATGGAATCCTGTCCATTCAATTCATTCTTCATGACCAATGAATATGATGGCATGTCTGGGCTAACACGTGATGACTTGTGGATGGATGCATCCAGAACTAGAGTTCTTCCAGTTGTTCACAAGGAAGCAGTAGATCGTGAACTTGCAAAGAGAGCCGACAAGGAACGTTCAAAGCGTGAGAGAGCAGCAAAAAAGGCCAGTAAGGAGGCATGAAAATGGCTATTGATG
>DASCRU010000013.1:0-2302 GCA_034400015.1 Candidatus Thalassarchaeaceae archaeon
ATTCACAAATGAATGCGTGAGATTGAATTCTTGTTCGAGCTCCAATTGTAACATTTCTTTGGATTTCTACAAACGGTCCGATGAATACAGAATCTGAAATTGTGCACCCATAGAGATTGACGGGCTCAACAATAGTAACATCTTCTCCAAAATCAACATCAACGATTCCACTAGATAGTCGACGTGGTTCACCCATAGGGTTGGGTGGGGGTTGCACTATTAGCGATTAGTGGTTGGTGAATTGATTTTGGTGAGAATAACAAATGTAGTGGTGGAGTAATTCCATCCTATGCATACTAAATAGAACTGGATGGCCGCAAGTAATTGTAGGGTTCTCAGTGGTTCGATTTTCAGATTTAGGAATCGGGTCGGATCTGGTTCAATCTCTCGCAGACGAGGGAATTGAAGAGCCTTTTGAGGTTCAAATTGCAGCAATTCCTAGTGCTATGGAAGGTCGAGATATTTGTTGTAGAGCACCAACTGGCTCTGGGAAGACATTAGCATTCGGTCTTCCTTTGATTGAGCGGACACCTAGAGCAAATTCGAAACGCCCGACTGCATTGATTCTGACTCCAACAAGGGAGTTGGCTGAACAAATAAGGAATGTTTTGGGCCCATTGGCTTCGAATTATGGGATGGGTGTTTTGTCAGTATATGGTGGAACATCGTATGGAAAACAACGCAAGGGGTTAGATGCTGGTGTGGAGATATTGGTTGCGTGTCCAGGGCGTTTGTTGGATTTGATGGATCGACGTGCTCTAACTTTGGAAGATGTTGAGATTGTTGTACTCGATGAAGCTGATCGGATGGCAGATATGGGGTTCATGGAACCTGTGTGTGAAATTATTGAAAGTTGTAGTAGTAAGCCCCAAATGATTCTTTTTAGTGCAACATTAGATGATGATGTTTCCAAACTTGTCGATCAATATCAAGACAATCCAGAAATGATTGGGATTGGTCCAGAAGAAATTAGTATGGAGAGTATGGAACATTTGTTTTGGAAGATTAAACCATACATGAAAACTGAAGTTTCAGTGAAATCAGTAAATCGAGCAGGTCGAAGTATTATTTTTTGTAGAACACGAAGAGGTGTTGATCGTCTTGGTGATGAAATGATGGAGATGGGGGTTGAATTATCTACTTTACATGGTGGACTAAATCAACGACAACGTGATCGTGCGATGAGTAGTTTCAGTAGTGGAAGAAGTATGGTATTGATTGCAACTGATGTTGCTGCTAGAGGAATTGATGTGGAGGGGATTAATTGTGTGATTCATTATGACCCTCCTGATGATGCTAAGGTGTACAAACACAGAAGTGGAAGAACTGCAAGGGCGGGATCTACAGGAGTAGTTATTTCATTAGTGAAGGGAAATGAAAAGCGTCGTTACGATCGTATTCAAAGAGAAGTCGGAATTAAAAAACGATTTTCGGACCCGCATCCAAATGATTTGGAAAAGAAAGAATTCAAGCTTGTTGAGCCACGTTCAAAGCGGGTTAAGAATAAACCCAGACAAAAATCCCAAAGAGGTGATCGAAGAAGATCCCGAGGGGATAATAGAGAAGATTCTCAAAGAGGAAATCAAGAAGATTCAGGTAGAAGGGATCATTCAAAGAAGGGAAGAAGAAAAAAGAGGTTTTCAAATGCTGATGGTTCTCCAAGAAATTGGGGGGAACAAAAGAAGGGACGTGGGTCGCGTGAACAATCACGAAGAAATAACCAAAGAGGGAATAATCGAAATCGAAGGAATAATCGAAATCGATCAGGTCGTTCTGAACGATGAAACGGCATTAATTACCCTCTCAACTTCTTCATCCGTCAATAATGGGAAAACTGGTATTGACACTATTTCTTCACAAAGGCGTTCAGTAAATGGGAATGAGTCTTCCTTACCTTGTGGGTGGTTTGCAAAGATTGGTTGAAGATGACAAGGAATTGGATAATGAATACCTGTCGAAATGTTGTGGGTGTTTAGGTGTTCAATGAAGGCTTTACGATCTTTTACTCGTAACACAAATTGGTGCCATGCATGAATTGCTCCTGGCCTTATTGATGGTAGGATTATTTCTGGATTATTTTCAAAAGATACAAGATAACGTTCAGCAATTTCATTTCTACGTTTTACCCACGAATCAAGATGTTTTAATTGCGACCTCCCAATTCCACATTGAATTTCTGAGAGACGGAAATTTGTTCCAAGGACATCGTTGCGATATTTGTCACTTCTTCCATGATCGATGAATGTTGAAATTCGTTGAACTAATTCAACGGTTCCATTAGCTAGAATCGCTCCACCATCTC
>DASCRU010000014.1:0-6505 GCA_034400015.1 Candidatus Thalassarchaeaceae archaeon
TAAACGACTTTACCAAAACTGTGTTATCTCTCGATGGAATAGAACGATCACATACTCATATGGTACTGAATACAGTGAAGAATACCTGGATAGGGATTCCAGGACTCGAGTTTTCATCCGATTAAAAACCCCTCAAAGAGGAGGTTATCTCATATGAGTCTAAATTCATCAATAAATTACATCTCTACTTGGAGAAAAATCCATGCGGAAATGGAAATGGGGTTACCCGCATCTGATCAATCATTATCAATGAATTTTGGAAGATGGGACGATCAGCCACATCAACATCTTCCAATTGCTAGAATGCTTGCCGGGCCATGGGGAGGAGTTTTGGTCGCTGACGAAGTTGGGTTGGGAAAGACTGTCTCTGCAATTATTGCTATTCGAGAACTTCAATCAAGAGGAGAAAAGGGTGGGGTGATAATCGCCTGTCCAGGTGGCTTACGCTCAAAATGGAAACAAGAATTACATCACAGAGTGGAAATTGATGCAATTACTCCTAAATCATGTTCTGAATTTCTTTTGGCTTTAGATAAATTGGAAGAGGGGGGGAACGAAGTTCTAATCGTTAGTCATGGAGTGTTGAGACGAGCAGAAATTTTAGATTCATTGGTAGATCGAAATCTCAATCTAATGCTGACAATTATGGATGAAGCACACCATGCAAGGAATCCAAAATCTCGTATTCACGACGGGATTCAGATGTTATTTCTTGAATCTAAATGGAAAATGTTGTTGACTGCTACACCTGTAAATCTACAAAGTGAGGATCTGTACGTCCTACTATCTTTGATCGCACCTGATCGATGGCCCAACATTATGGCATTTCACCGAACTATGGGGCCCACGGCATCTATTCATCGTACTATCGATACAATCTCAAGTGACCCAATAGATTCCGATAATATTCTATTGGAAGTAAATCGCCTATTACATACCACTTCATTGGCTGATGATCCTCGATTAACAGAGATTCGAGCACTTGTTGATAATGTTGCAGAATCAACTGGAACAGTTAGAAAAAGAATGATCAATTTACTAAGAGAAATAAGACCATTAAATGATATGCTTGTCCGAACCAGAAGAAAGGACTTAGACATGCAACTTGCTGAAAGAATTCCTATTGTCCTACAAGTTGTTCTTTCTGAAGAGGAATGGACTCTCTATCACGCAGCTAGACGGTGGTCACAAACATTGCAGAGGATAAAAAATCCAGATGGGAGATTTGATTGGGCATCAGTTATTCCTGAAAGAATGGCATCATCATGTCTACCAGCATATGCTAAACATGTATTGAATAAAATCGTCGAAGCACAAGATGACCTCGATGAACAAGATGAAGAAGAACATGATGAAGTTAGAAAAAGATTGATTGAGCGGTTAGGAAATAAAACTGGATTAATCAGAGCAGCAGAAAATCTAGGAGAAAAAGATACCAAACTAGATGCGTTACGTGCTTGGTTACATCAAACATTGAATGATAATGATGGAGGAGTTCTCTTATTTTCACAGTTCCATGGAACATTATCTCACCTGAAAAATAATCTCCAAAATGATGGTTTTAATGTCGAAGTATTGACTGGAAAAACCTCCATGACTGAAAGAGATAAGATCCGGTTTAGATTTGCACAAGGTGAAATAGAAATTCTGTTAAGTAGTGAAGTTGGAAGTGAAGGGCTTGATCAACAACATTGTCATCGATTGGTAAACTATGATTTGCCTTGGAATCCAATGAAACTTGAACAACGAATCGGTAGGCTAGATCGTTATGGCCAGATGAGCCCCACAATCCAGATTGCAAACCTCTGTGTAGAAGGGACAATTGATGCTGCTATTCTTGGAAGGCTGTTGCATAGAATTCACATTTTTGAATCTTCATTAGGAATGGTGGATCCTATGTTAGGAAAGGCAATGAAAGTCCTCGCTGAAAATGAAATTTCAAAGGATGCAGTCAGAAACAATTCATCTACAGGATTCAAAATTGTTGATTTGGAAACATATCGAGAAAAAAAAGATGATGATGTTGAAGATCTATTGAATTCAAGGAATTCGTGGGCTGAAGAAGCGGCATTGAAGGAGAGAATGGCCATTGGTGAAGACCCTGGTGTTCAATCAGTCCGGCAGGATATAGTGGATAGAGGATTGGGACTAAATCCCTCTTCAATTCGTGCAATTCTAGAATCTTGGGTTATTTCCAACGAGGGGGAACATTATGGTGAACTTACAGGAATTGTAATGATAAAAATGTCTGAAAAAATGATTGATGCTTGCATCAATTTGGGTAAAGGTGGTTCAAATTGGCAGAGGGTTTTGAATCGACTCTCTACTACTGCTGGACCACACTGGATTGAAGCGACATACCATCGAACTGATGCGAGGCAGCGAAGTGATCTAGTTTTCCTTTCACCATGGCATCCAATTGTTCAAATTGCTACCTCTGAATCAATAAATCGTGACTTTGCAGAAGGAATCACTGGAAGCGAATTGATTGCTGAGAATAGATCAATGGAAGGAATCCCGCCCATGACTAATTTCTTTGTAGCAGTTGAATGGAGGATTCATGGTTTAAGAGAATCAAAGATTCGAAGATGGCTTGCGTTGGATAAAAATGGAGAACCAATACAAGAAGTAATCAAAAATCCATGGTCTGAATGTGACTTACAGCCATCACATACCCTACTTACCGATAACGAAAAAGAAATCATAGAATCTGCAAGAACTAGAATCCATACTGCACTCCTAAATCAAGAAAGGATGAGGTTGATGCCTCTGCTAACTGAACTTACTGAAAATTCTCATCAAGCTTGGATGAGCAGGATTGAAGGTGAACAAGAACAAATTCGAAAGGCTGAATGGAACTGTTTGCTAAGGGATGAGACGTTAGACCCTAGATGGCTAAGAATGAAACGAGGAATGATTCGATCACTTCATCAACAATTATCAAACCGTGTAACAGAAATTGAAAGAATTAAGGATGATATGCAAGCGAACATTTCATTCCCTGTAGTAGTTAGAATTCTGAACCAATAATCCTATTTGGGACTACGAAGTGCCTCAAATCTCAAGTGAATATGACGTAAAAAAAATAGAATTTTGTTGTACTTCTATTTCACAAACATCCACGAACTCTTATCAACGGGGGTCTAAACGAAAGGGTAGGGGGCTCGGAATGAGTATTGCCAGTGCGACTTTCGACCACTTGTGGAACCACTATATTTTGTGGTCTGCCATTGTAGGTGCACTCACTTTTATTTGGTTGGCTCATCACTCCTTAGTCTACCGTTCTAAAGATAATGGAGATGATTTTGTAAGTCCCGAAAAATTTGAAGTCGGTGTTTTTCCAAAACATAATGATGATCTTAAATTGGAGCTTGCATGGACAATTATTCCATTCATCCTAATTGTTTGGCTAACTTACTATTCATGGGAACCTATTAACGAAGTATGGGCAGACCCAAACGATCCAGATAGCCAATATGGACTAGAGTGTGGAACTGAAGGAGCAGATGCTAACAAATGCTACCACGTCATTTCAATTACCGGACAACAGTGGTTTTGGAACTTCGATTGTGGAGAACTATCTACAGATATCTGTGACGCTTCAGAGTATCAAGATCTCAATGGAACAATGGTACCTGTACTTTCTCTGAAACAAGGTGAATTTTATCTCGCAAATTTATCATCCGAAGATGTAACACATTCCCCATGGTTTGTGAAATTTGGAGTTAAGGAAGATGCTGTACCTGGCTTAGAAACTGCAATGTGGATTGCACCAACATGTGATTCATCTAACTGTGGTGGAGAAAGTGGTGAATCTACACTTATTCTCTGTGCCGAATTCTGTGGTGATGATCATGCATACATGGCATCAATAGTCAATGTACATAGTTAAGGAGATGGAAAAGATGTTGAGGAAATCATTGATTCAGACTTTTGCTATCCTCATCGTGATTGGATTAGCATTGAATCTTGCTCCTGAAGCTGATTCTCTACCTTCAGGAATCAATGGGCAAAGCGAAAAAGGATGTATTTGTCACGGAGCTATACCTGATTCAGGAGTAACTCCTTCGATTACAGGTTTACCAAGTACCTTCACTGCAAGTACAACATATACTCTCAATATTTCTTTCACAGGAGGACCTTCAGGCGTTAGTGCCAATGGGATGAACCTTGGAGGATTCAACCTAGCTGTTTCTTCAGGATCTCTCTCTGCAGTTGATGAATGGGTCAGAATCGAAGGAGGTGAAGCGGTCCATAATGGGATTGATGATGATAAAAATAACGATGGATTTGTTGATGATAACCCTCCAATAACAAGTGGAAACGATTTCACTACATGGACTGTAAATTGGACTTCGCCCGATAGTGGTTCAACCACATTTAACCTTGCAGTTAACTCAGTCAATGGGGATGGTTTAGCTACACTCGACGATGCTTGGAATACGATGTCAGTGACTGTTGCTGGTCCATCATTAGGTGCGGCAGAACCACTTGAGCCCGCAGATCCTTTTGTTGTCCTTGCTACGCTAATTATCGTGTCTGGGATATTGCTTGGTGCTGTTATTCTCTATACCTTCTATCGAGTTAACCCTGATGGATTCACCTGGGAATCTTTTGCTCCATGGATTACAGAATGGCTTACGAGTACTGACCACAAAAAGATTGGAACACTGTACTTCCTTGCTGGTTTCTTCTTCCTAGGCGTTGGAGGAATAATGGCAATGCTTATTCGAATCCAACTAGCAGTTCCAGGAAACGATTTTCTAACTCAAGATCAGTACAATCAATTCTTCACAATGCATGGAACAGTGATGATTTTCCTTGCTGCTATGCCAATTATCAACGGTTTTGCTAACTGGTTAATTCCTTTACAAATTGGAGCTGCGGACCTTGCTCTTCCTAGAATCAATGCAATGTCTTTCTGGCTACAACCAGTAGGAGCATTGCTAATCTTCACTGGAATCTTTAGTGGTTCTGCTGCAGATGTAGGATGGACTGGATATGCGCCATATATTGTTTCAGAGGCAGCACATACTGGAACCACATTATGGGTTGCAGGTCAAATCTTAATGGTCGCATCCTCGACATTGACTGGAATTAATTTCTTGACCACAATTTGTGCTATGAGGGCACCAACAATGGGTTGGATGCAAATGCCTCTTTTCACTTGGTCAATATTAATTGCAAATCTTATGTTGTTTCTCTCAATACCAGCTTGGGGAGTCGGGTTGATTCAAGTCTACTTAGATCGAACAATTAGTACTGCTTTCTATCATGTTGCTTCAGGTGGTGACCCCTTGCTATGGAGTCATTTATTCTGGTACTTCGGACATCCAGAAGTATACGTGGTGATTGTTCCAGCCTTCGGAGTAATCTCCGAAGTAATTGCAACATCTGCTCGAAGATCTATTTTCGGATATCGTTCAATGGTATATGCAATGGCTGGAATTGGAATTGTTGCATTCATTGTCTATGGTCACCACATGTTCACCTCTGGAATGTCGCCAACTCTTAGATTCGTAACAATGCTAACAACAATGCTAGTTGCAGTTCCAACTGGAATCAAAATTTTCAATTGGCTTAAAACAATGCACAAAGGTTCTCTAGTATACAGAACTCATACACTTTGGGCACTAGGTTTCCTCGTTACCTTCACTTTAGGGGGAATTAGTGGAATGTTCTTCCCATCATTGGCAATGGATACTCACCTTCATGAAACATATTTCGTAGTTGCACACTTCCATTATGTCTTCGTAGGTGGAACTGTCTTCGGAGTCTTTGCTGGATTATATTATTGGTTCCCGAAAATGTCGGGGAAAATGATGGATGAAAAATGGGGATTAGTTCACTTCTTGACTGCATTCATATCTTTCAACGGACTCTTCTGGCCAATGCACAAATTAGGTGTAATGGGAATGGCACGAAGACACCACACTTGGTTTGTCAGCGTAGAAGAATACAGCAATATTCCTGCTGAAATGGCCGATTGGAACTTATTCATCACAATTTCAGCATTCCTGTTCTTCTTCTCAAACTTCATTTTAGTTGGTAATATGATTAAAACCATCATTTCAGGTGAGAAGGCTCCCGCAGATCCTTGGGGCGGATGGTCGTTTGAATGGATGTGTACGTCGCCTCCTCCAACACCATCATTTGATCCGCATAACTTACCCGTACTACATGATGCAAATGAATACCATGAATCTGAGCCAGGAAGATTAGGAAAATGGTTTACCAGTTTAATGGTACCAGAAGATGATTCGGAGGTGAGCCATTGAGCGGAGATTATGACCATGACCATCACCCTTCACCATGGGGTCCTCACGATTGGAGTCATGGTGCCCCTCACAATTCATTTGCTCCACTAATAATGTGCGTAGGGTTTGGTGTCTTCCTCTATTCATTTGCTAATGTTTTCGTAATGGGTGATTTAGCAAATTTAGGAGCCATGGCAGGCGTAATGCTTGGCCTCATCATTATTACCATGGGTTTGATAGTTTGGTGG
>DASCRU010000015.1:0-4357 GCA_034400015.1 Candidatus Thalassarchaeaceae archaeon
AACTACCTTGTTGGTTTTTGACGTGTACTTGTGCATGGTCATAATAATACGATTCAATTCCAAGTCGTTTCCAATATTTCAATTTCCATGTGCCTGAACATCCACCGCAATCAATTACGGGCGATGTCGCATATGTTGCTCCCAAACTGTTTGGGTAATTTCCATTGTATGTGTAAATGGCTTTCGTACCTCCATGAACGCCTCCATTTTGGCCGATCGAGGTATCATATCCCCAAAGCCATCCATTACCTAATGTCCACCCCTGTGGCGAATTGCTAGGACCTGTCTCAAAGTCCCATTCCCATTTCTTAGGGAGCATTTGAAGATCTGATTGATTCACGTTTATGCGATCTAATGTTGCTCCAGTCGCATTCCAGTCTGTAGTTCCGGCCCATGTCTTAATTTCATTGCTATGGAGGGACGATGGCTCGATAGTTAAATCAAGTCCAGTCACGGCTTCATTCTCAGGTACCTCAAGAGTTAACGCAGTTGAAACTGCATCTGGGTAGGCGGTTACCGAAATTTTTGTGGGAGTTCCTATTGATGTGTACTCTGGCTCTCCTTGTAGTCCGACTGTCGATGGTGAAGAAGCATATGATGCTACAGAAAAGGCATAAATCAAAATCAGCAGCCAAACGACCCATGCCTGCGGCTGCCTCATGTACGCGTAATGTAAAGGGCGATATGTAATTCCTTGCCCGTTTATTTTTGTTTTTTGTTCCCAAATGCACAAGGACCTGTATGCTTTCCTAACATCATGGACATAGATGAATCCAAGCGTCTAGCAGGTATTGAGGCGGCTAAATTCATCGAAAATGGCATGAAAGTAGGATTAGGAACTGGGTCCACAGTTAAGCATACAGTAATCGAACTTGGAAGGAGAGTAAACGAAGACGGGTTAGAAATAGTTGGAGTCCCAACGAGTATAGCTACTGAAAAATTAGCTAATGAAGTAGGGATTCCATTAGTGCAACTTTCAGAAATAGACGGATTAGATATTGTAATCGATGGTGCCGACGAATATGACCCTGATTTCCAATTAATTAAGGGAGGAGGAGCTGCATTATTGAGAGAAAAAATTGTAGCACAAGCAAGTGATTCAATGGTTGTTGTTGCTGATGATCGCAAACAAGTCTCTACTTTGGGAGCATTTCCATTACCAATAGAAGTGACACCATTCGCTCATTTAGCCACAGTACGTGCATTATGCAATATTCTTGATTGTGCAGTGATTATTCGTATGGATGGCGATTCTCCATTAATTACAGACAATGGTAATCTGATTGCTGATGCGCATACTGGTTCAACAATTACTGACCCCATTGAAATGGAAAATAAAATTCTCAACATTGCAGGAGTTGTTCAGGTAGGATTATTCAACAACATGTGTGATGCGGTTGTTCTCGCAGGAGAAAATGGTGTGACTACACTGTATCGTTCCAATGGAAGACTTACTTCGTAGACCGGTCCGATTAAAGAGGGATGCTCAGTCGCAAGGCTGGGTCTGTAGCTTAGTCAGGTAGAGCACCCGGCTCTTAACCGGGCGGTCGCGGGTTCGAACCCCGTCAGACCCGCATACATTAATTGGTATTCATCTAGAATTTATTTCTACATGCATGTACGTGGAGCAGATTTCAATTAGTCAATATTCTTACTAAAAGGTTTGAAACCTTCTATCGTGTCGGTGTTAATATGAAGGCGCACTGGATTGGAGATGTTCTTTCAGGAGATTATGACCATCAATCAGTTGACCTGAAAGGTTGGGTCCACCGTTCTCGCGGTTCCAATAAGATGCGTTTCGTTGTACTCCGGGACTCTACTGGGACGATACAGTGTGTTGTAAAGAGGGATGTTGTTGGAGATCAGATGTTTGAAGATGTTAAGTCATCATTAATTGAGTCTAGTTTGATTTTCAGAGGGACTGTACTTCCTACTGAACGAGAGCATGGGCATGAGATTCAGGTTGAAAGTGTAGAGATAGTTGGTTCTGTAAATCCTGAGAGGCCTTATCCGATTACTGAATCTGTTATGGATGTAGAAAATCTTAGTGAAAATGCATTCTTACTAGACAATCGTCATCTGTACTTGCGTACTGAACGTATGACTCATATGCTTAAGATCCGTTCATCTGTTTTTGGAGCAATCCATCAATATTTTCGCAAGCATGATTTCATCGAATATCAAGCGCCAAACTTTGTTGCAGGGGCAGTAGAAGGTGGAAGCACATTGTTTGAAGTACCATATTTTCCTACTGAAGAAAATCCAGATAGGAAGGCGTATTTGACACAATCTTGGCAATTATATGCTGAAGCAGCAATGCCTGCGTTAGAGCGACTATACACAATTGCCCCATCATTTCGAGCCGAAAAGAGTCGCACAACTCGCCACTTATCTGAATTCTGGCATGCTGAAATGGAAATCGCATGGGCAGGAAATAATGATGTAATGAAACATGGAGAAGCTGTTGTTAGAAATATTGCTCAACTTGTTCTTGATGAACGTGAAAAAGAATTGACATCTCTTGGACGTGATTTAGATTTGATCGGAAGGTATGCTGATAATCCATATCCAAGAATTAGATATGATGAGGCGGTGGAAACACTTCAGAATATGGGTGTTGAAATTGAGTGGGGTCAAGATTTAGATTATTCAAAAGAGAAGATTCTAACTCAGGATTTCGATGTTCCACATTTCATAACACATTATCCTAAGATTGCTAAACCATTCTATCACAGGGTTGATCCCGATGATGGAAATTATGTTCTTTGTCACGATCTTTTGGCACCTGAAGGATATGGTGAGATAATTGGTGGAGGTGAAAGAACATGGAGTGAAGAAGAGATTCTCAAACGAATAGATGAGGAAGGAACTCCTCGCGATCCCTATCAGTTTTACATCGACGTAAGGACATATGGTGGCGTGCCACATGGTGGTTTTGGATTGGGAGTAGACCGAGTTTGTGCATGGCTTGCTGGAGCAGACCATATTCGTGAAGTAATTCCATTTCCTCGAGATAGTCGCAGAGTTACACCTTGATTAGGATTCCATTGTAGCACTGAATTCTGCTTGAATCCGTTCAACTTGTTTAGAGAGAACGAATAGAATCATACTGGTTGTGATTGCGAAAACACCAATCAACGTAGCAGCGAATGCGGCTAAAGCCACTCCTACTCCTACTGTGTCGTGAGGGCCGCCAATGTTCACCAATTGATCTGCCATTTGGAATCCTACCCAGAACATAATTGCACCAGGGATACCAAAGAGAATCAATGGGTGACGTGATTCAAGCATCCAATATAAGAGGCGAGAAAATCCACTGATTGAGGTTAGTGATTGTTGATTTGTTCTTTTCGCATTTGATTTCACTTCAATTACCAATACTCTAAATTGTTTAGAAAGATCACCGGGTGTTTCATTTCGATCTTGATTTGCAATTGCATCCAATCCATGTTTAGAACATATTGCATGTTGAATGATTACTTCTGAATATGCATGCGCATCGGCTTCAAGAATTGCTTCATTTGGTGTTTCCCGTCTATTTGCGGGGTCCATTTTCAATGCCAGTAGCACATCTGGAGAGGTGCGTGCACTAGTGTAAAGGAGTGGTAGATTCGACAGCCTCCAATCATTATCAAGTGAAATTACAATGATTTGTTCAGAATGTATCATGCCTTGAATCGTTGATGCAATTTCTGGTGCTGTAGCCCAATCAGAGTGGAGGTGTACTTTTGCTCCACATTGAGTTGCAATCTCCTTCTCTAATTCATCATTTTCTAATTGAATTACATGCACATGTTTAGAAAATTCCAATGCACGAGTTACAGCAGAACCAATTCTCAGAGACTGATTTCTAGTCACGAAACAGATGTCCACATCGAGTCGACTTAAACTGGTGTGCATCAATCCATCGCTTGAAATTGAATCAAAATCATGAATAATGCAAATATGGGTAAGAGCCATGACTTGAGTGTCGATGCCAGATCATGCATGTTGCTGTGGTCATGCCTGCTCGCAACGAAGAGCTATTGGTCTCTAGAGCAATATCCAGTGTTCCAAAAAATGTAGATTGTTTGATTGTTGTAGATGATGGTTCCATTGATTCAACTGCTGAAGTTGCAAATTTTTCACTCAATGAGTGGTCTTCTAATCGTTCAGTAATTACTCGATGTATTTCTGGTAGAGGTGAAGGAGTTGGTGCGGCAATTTATCTTGGAATTCATCACCTTTCAGAGATTGTCGAAAATCCCGATGAATGGTGTGTTGTAGTGATGGCTGGCGATGCCCAAATGGATCCTGCTGATTTACCTATTCTCATTTCAAAATTAGATGATGTAGATCATGTAAAGGGGAACAGGTT
>DASCRU010000016.1:0-13260 GCA_034400015.1 Candidatus Thalassarchaeaceae archaeon
TCCGTCCAACTCCACCTCGCCTCATTGCCCATTGAAGATCACTCAGCATGTCGAAATGACTTATCATCACTCCTTCTCGAATGCGAACATCATCCATCGCATCCCACCATTTAGAATAATTAGAACGACCCTTAGCTGAAAGCCAATCATCCATTGGCCCAGAATCGTCAACTACAGAATCAAGAAAATCAAGAGCTCCAAAAATTTGGTGCATCTGCTTATGATTTGCTTCTACTGCTGAATCAGACCAATCCATTCCAACTTCTGGATTGGAACCGAATAAGATAAACAATCGAACCGTATCTGCTCCGAATTGCTTGATCATTTCTCCAGGGCTAACTGTATTTCCTAGGGACTTGCTCATTTTTGCCGATCGAAATGTCAATTTTTCATTACATTGAGAACAGTCCTCTCCTGCTTTATCGACATGATATTCTATGTTACACGTATTACAGAATGGAGTAGGTGCATTCACCATTCCTTGACATACTAATCTTGAGAATGGTTCAGAAACAGAATTCATCCCAATATCTCGAAGAGCCTTTGTGAAGAAACGAGCATACAGAAGATGCATGACAGCATGTTCGATCCCCCCAATGTAAAGATCAACTCCATTTTCCATCCAATAATCTGCATTGATTTTATCGAATGGAGCTGTTTCATTCTGTGCATCAGCGAATCGCAAGAAATACCATGATGAATCATAGAATGTGTCCATTGTATCAGTTTCACGTTTTGCAACTGAATCACAATTTGGACATTCAGTATTTACAAAACCTTCGTGGTTGGCTAATGGATTTCCAGATTGCCCTTCTGTAAATACAACATCAAGTGGTAATTCAATTGGTAAATCTCCTTCAGGTACGGGAATTACTCCACAATCATTGCAATGGATGAATGGAATGGGAGTACCCCAGAAACGTTGTCGACTGAGTAACCAATCTTTGAGACGATATTGAATTGTTCCTGCGCCCATGCCTTTATTTTCCAACGCTTGAATAACTGCTGATTTCGCATCATCACCATACAGGCCATCAAATCCTAGTTGTCCAGAATTAATCATCCATCCTAGTCCCTCAAATGCACGTCCGGTAATTTTCGGTTCCTTTCCTTCTTCTTCCGAAAGAACCTGGAGAATCGAAATATCGTATTTCTTGGCAAAGTCATGGTCACGTTGATCGTGTCCTGGGACTGCCATTACTGCACCGGTTCCATACGATGCAACAACGAAATTACCTGCATAGATCGGTACTTTTTCTCTCGTCAATGGGTTCTCTGCATAACGGCCTAGGAAAACACCCTTCTTATCTCTCAACATGTTGATACGATCAAATTCAGACATCCTTGCACATTCATTAGCAAGAGCCCTGTAATCCTCTTCAAATTCGGTACCTAAAACCAAGGATTCACAGAGTGGGTGTTCAGGAGCAAGTGTGACAAATGTCACTCCAAAAATAGTATCAGGCCGTGTTGTGAATGCCTTGATTACACCCCCATTTCCCTCGATTGGGAAGTGAATTTCGGCTCCGCGAGAACGCCCAATCCAATTACGTTGCATTGCCTTTACATTTTCAGGAAATTCAATCTGCTCCAATTCATCAAGTAATTCATCGGCATATTCGGTCATCTTTAGGAACCATTGTGCCATGTCCTTTTGACGGACTTCTCCAGCACATCTCCAACAACGATTGTTTTTGACTTGTTCATTTGCTAGAACTGTGTCACAAGGATCGCACCAATTTACTGGGGCAGTTCGTCGTTCAACCAAACCCATCTCATGGAATTTTAGGAAAATCCATTGATTCCAACGATAATAGGTCGAATCACTTGTGGCGAGTTCACGACGCCAATCATATGAGAATCCCATTCGATTTAGGTCAGCTCGAATACTCTCTATATTTGACCAAGTTACATCATGTGGGTGCCCCCCAATCTTTTTTGCAGCATTTTCTGCTGGCATCCCAAACGAATCATAACCCATAGGATAGAGTACATTGAATCCACTTAATCGTTTGAAACGGGCCATGCTATCTCCGATGCTGTAGTTTCTTACATGACCCATATGCATGTGACCAGAGGGGTATGGAAACATTTCAAGACAATAGAATTTAGGCCTATTTTGATCGACATCAGAATTGAAAACTAATTCCTCTTTCCATCGCTTTTGCCAGTTCAGTTCAATCCTTTCTGGATCATAATTGCCCATCTTTCATCCCCCCGGCATCCTATGGATTGAGCCCTCCTTCTTGAAATCGGTGGGACAGATTATCTTTCCAAGGGCAAGTCAGTACTTTCCAGAAGGAAGATTGCTTCACGAGTTAGGCGATATCTGTATCGTAAACCAACTTTATCCCGTTCAATTAGACCATATCCTTCCAATGTCTTCAGATGGTGACTGATTAATTGTTGACTACTTTCTAAGCGGTCAGATAATTCCTTTTGACTGAGATTCACAATTTCGTTTCCTGTAGCATCTAGAAGGTTTAGAATCCTACCCTGTAACGAATTTGGGTCAGGCGTAAGAAGAGGAACAGGGAGGTTTTCACCGTCAAGTCGTTGATCAACAGTTGAGGGATAATATCTCATCATTCTTCCATCTCTTCTTTTCCAAAGAAGGTCTTGATCTTCTAGGACTTTTAGATGGTGTGCAAGTTGCCCATTACTCATATCAAGGGCTCCAAGAAGTGCTCTAAAGTGAACTCCAGGGTTCGCAACCAAATAACCCACTACACGCCCTCGTTGGAAATCACCATCGTAATCTCTTCGACGTACCATTCCAATCAATACAAGTCCTCCATTGAGTACAGAAATACGAATCCATTCTGTGTTTAGAATGAATACTATGCAGAAAGAGAGTAATGAAGTTGTTACAACTACAGTTGTCGCGGGCAAAATAATCCCGACTATATTATCAGGTGTGGACACATCTGTTTCAGTGGCCACACTGGCACCATTTTTCGGAGTCCATTGGTCTATAACTTCTCGAACTATGAAACCGGATTGCCATGAAGAGCAATGATTTGAATTCGATAGGGTTGCCTCAGTTGTCCTATAAGCACCTTGATTGCCTGTTACTGTTTTTAGTGAAGAATCTTCAGAACTGACTAGTACTTTCTCTTCTCCATTTGGAGTGGTAAGAATCCAACATCCCCCTTCATCTGTTCTTACATGGTTCCAAGTACCTTCCAAAAGACTCACTACCAATAATTCTTCTTGGTTATTGGAATTCATCTCTTCTTCAATAATTTCATCATCATTTTCTTGCGACTCTGTTGAATCAATTTCAGGGGAATTAATCGTGTGTGTAATTTCCATTACCATTGATGGATAGGATCGTAGCGTGATTTGAATCAAATGTGAACCAATCAAACTGTCATCAATGGAATGGAGTTCTATTGGAATATTTTCAAAGGATATTGAATCACCAGTTTGCAGTATAGTCGCTGATTCTGTAGTGCCACAACCACTTGTTGATGAATACTCGCCTGCGCCACTGGTTCTCATTACATTTGTTCGAATAACACAATCATCTTCCCACATGAATGTGAAATCATTCTCTCCTAGGTTAGAAACTGATAAATCTGCCAATAGGCCATTTTCTGTCTCTGTAAGTGTGTCTATTATGAAATTAATATCATCGGTAGATTGTAGATTAGTTCTACATTGTTGAGCCACCAAACTATCTTGAATTTCGATGGGGAGGATTGTTGAGAGTCCTTGTCCTGAAATCTGGACAACTGCCATCATTTGATTTCCTTGCCATCCACATCCATTTTCATCCATTGCTGAAATTATACCCTCATGTAGAATGATAGAGGAAGTTGGCTGAACTTTCAGTGTTTCCATCTGATTTGCACAATCTGAATTTGTTAACCTATCATCGTAAACTAATCTTCCATTTTCATCAACAATATGAATTGAAATTGGACATGAAGCATCATACACAATTGTTCTCGCAGCTGCCCCATTATTTCGTAGACGGATTTCGTAATCCATATCTGCCCCAGATGGAGAAATCTGGTCTTGAAGTGCAATGGAACTAATGTGAAGTGAGAGCCCATCCGTTTCTTCATGTTCATCCAAAATATGATTCCAATCAAGAGAAACCGATTCATCTTCGTGCCCCATTAACCAAACAGAGGAGGACAGTTGTCCATTTTCAGCAATATTCAGTGGGTGTGAAATCCACCCTAAGTGAAGTGATTCTCCGGACTCAATGGCTTCCCCATTCCCACATCCTAGATCTGAAAGAGATGCAGATTGACCTGTTACGGACCACATTACATCACAATTTTCCATCCCCGTAATTGTTACTGTTTCAAGGCCTGAATTGTAGATTTTCACTCCAATTAACAGTGTGTCGCTAGATGAACTGGATTCTGAATGCATTGGGAAGGGGGTATAAGTGGCTTCAAAGTGTAAATTAGATGGAAGTGAAATTTGATGTCTTACTTCAATTTGAGTTTCTTCAGCTACAGAATTGATTCCACCAGTAGTTCGAAGAATATAGGTTCCTTCAGGAAGATTTCCATTTTCATCCTTCCAATCATATGTGAGGGCACCCATTTCAATAAATTCACCCGAATCGAGAGTTTCTCCACGCTTTTGATTAGGACAAAGACGATGGTTTTCAAGATCATACACAATCTCGTAATTTTCGTTTAATATTTGGAAAGTAGCCAAACAACTCGGATTTATCTCAATCGATTCCGGCCCGATCCCAGTGTTGAAAATTAAGACGTTGAATGTAGAGGAAGTCCCTGAGAAAAAGTGCATTCCATCATGCGGTTCAAGCCCTTCTGTTTGGGTTATTACCTCATCTTGGCCTTCACCTTGTACGCTGGAAATTGCCGTAATTAACAGAACCAGAGCCAGAATAAGTGAATGCTTACGCTGGCCCATGATAATTGTATGAACCTCGTCATGTATCAACTGATTGGTACATTCAGATTGTATGAAAAACGCATATATCTACCTCACATCCTAATTGTGCCATGCTTGACCCAGGGGAATTCGATTGTCGTATTGATGAGAGTGGAATTGAGGTATGGGTTACTCAAATGGGGAGTTATATGAACATGAATACTGCCTTCATAGACCGAGAAAATGGAATTGTAGCAGTCATCGATCCATTTGATTCTCGTAGGTGGGTAGAAGCACTTGAAGAAGAAGGTCTTCGCCCCACTCACCTTCTATATACTCACACACATCGTGATCACGCTGCGGGTTTCCCTCAAATGAAGCGGCTTGTCCCGGATATTGAGGTATGGGGGCATACTGAATCCAATCACCCAGGATTATTGGGGCATGTTGTGTTTAGGAAGGTAGGATTCACACATTATTGGGATCATCCACCACAGTCGAGTGTTGTTTGGTCAAAGGGCAATATCTCACTCATTGTTACTCATTCTCCAGGACATGCTCCAGGACACGTCACACTTCATGGGCATGGAGTATTCCATGCAGGTGATCTTCTCTTCACATATGCATGTGGTCGTGATGATCTTCCAGGGAGTAATCCCATGGATCTTTTGCGTAGCATAGCATTTGCCCGCAGTCAACTGTTGGAATTACCTGGTGATTGGCGTTTGATTCCCGGTCATCGATATGATTGGATTGATGGAACAACCCCTGATTGGGTCTCAATTGCTGCTTGTCTTGAACACAACTACGCACTTAATTCTCCGAACATTATTGATTTCTAACAATCAAAGATCTTCTAGAGATGGAATAGAAGCAAGTGCCTCAGCAGCTTCTTGTTCTTGATGCATTTGCCATTGTGGCTTTTCTTCCCATCCATATTCTTTTGCCTTTTCTAAATCGCCTTCTTTTGCATAGTGTTCTGCCCATGCTGCTCTTCTTTTATCCTCTTCTTCGAATGCTTCTTCTTGAGCATGCATTCTTCTTTGTTCACTAACATATCGTCGTTTTGCTGCTTGACGTGAAACCATCGCCATCAGAATAGCCGATAGGAGGAGAGCAACAATTCCAACTGCGCCAAGGGTTACAATTTGAACCATATTTGTCCCTTCTTGTTGTGATTCTTCAGAATCATCTACGGTAATTGCACAAGTAGAGCCGAATTCAAATTGATCTGGGTCATAGGGACAAGAATCACTTAGATCAGAAGTTCCATCTCCATCTGAGTCTAGACAACCAAGCCGATCCTTCCATGAAGTACCTGGCTGTGATTTACAATCGTCAGGTTCGAAAGCATCTTTCGTTGTATTATCGCCATACCCATCCCTGTCTATATCGATAGATTGAGAAGGTATTAATGGGAAAGCATCAGATTCTAACCCTGACTCATTATCTCCATATCCATCCCCATCTATATCACTCCATTGCGTAGAATCGTTAGGAAATGCATCACCAAATTGGTCACGATGAATAACTAGCACGACGTCATTTCCATTTGTTTTGTTGACACTTGCTGTGAAATTTGTGAACCCATAATTGTCCCCCACACCATCTAAATCATTATCTAGCCATTGTAGGATATCATTAGGAAAATCATCAATACTGTCTGCATATCCATCTCCATCAGCATCTGGACAACCTAACACACCAGATTCTGTAGAGGCCCCTGGGAAATTAGGGCAATCATCCATATCTGGCCCTATTTGATCAGGAAATCCATCATTATCAACATCTGTCCATGCAAACCCATCATTTGGAAATGGGTCTTCAATATCTGCTGTACCATCATTATCTGAGTCGGGACATCCTCTAACAGTAGGTTCGCTCATTGTACCATATTCGAGAGGGCAGATATCTGCCTCAGTTCCATCTGGATTGTCTCCATATCCATCGGAGTCACTATCTTTCCATTGGGTCGGGTCAGTGGGATACCAGTCCCCATTATCGCCACTTGGAACATCGCCATACCCATCTCCATCAGAATCTACACATTGAACACCATCATCGATGAATAAATCGGGATTGGTACCACTCATGTTTTCTCCACAACCATCTCCATCTCTGTCTGCCCATTGAGTAGGATCATCTGGAAAAGCATCGAATGAATCAGCGTATGTGTCTCCATCCCTATCTGGACATCCAAAATGTTCGATGTTTTCCATTAGACCAGAAGTTACGTTGAAGACTGAAGCCCACAAACTTTTCCCATATTGCCCACATTTATCAGGTTGGAAACCCGTGGCATTGTCTCCATAACCATCTCCATCAGCATCCAACCACTGACTTGCTTCATTAGGAAAAGCGTCCGCAATCCCTGTTGGAGAAGCGGGGAAATCAATAGTTGAATCAGACCATCCATCACCGTCTGAATCTGGGCACCCCAATCGATCCCAGATTGAGGTACCTGGAACTCCTAAACAACCATCTGAATTTGAAGAGAAGGGCTGATCTCCAACCCAATCTCCATCATCATCAGACCAATGTTCTGGATCTAGAGGAAAGATATCTACATCGGCAATTTGTATTGGAGTCATAGTCGTAATTAATTGTCCAGGCCAAGATGTAGGCCTAGTATTGTAAGCAGACCCATGATTTGGGTCATTGTAGTTGTCCCCATATCCATCTCCATCCGAATCGTCCCATTGAGTTGGATTCAGTGGTAGATAGTCTACAGCACCGTATGGTGAAGGAGAACGAGTGTCTGCAGTATTGTCCGGATAACCGTCCCCATCTGCATCAGCCCATTGGTAGAAGTCAGATGGAAATTCATCTCCCGCATCTGACCAACCGTCTGAATCAGTATCTACACATCCGAACAAATCTTGGGTTGATGTCCCAGGGGTGTTAATGCATCCATCTGGCTCATTTCCTGCTTGATTGTCTCCATACCCATCTCCATCAGTATCATCCCACTGAGTTCCATCTTCTGGAAAAGCATCATCTGGGTTTAGAACACCATCGCCATCAATGTCTGGGTCTACAATCCAGTGATATATCCCCTCATCATTTCTCCCATGAGCTGAGATAATGTAATCTCCATCGGGGTGCCAATCAAGACCATAGATAGTTCCGCAATTATTCCCATTACCGCTACTAGTACAACTACCAGGTCGAGGACCACTCAAAGTATCAACGAGAGTCCCCGTTCTTGAATCAAAGATTCTTATTGATGCCCCATCAGATCTGTAGTATGTATGTGAGAATGCTATTTGCGAAGAATCTGGAGACCAGGCTGCATCATTGCATGATGTAGATGTAGTATAAGAGAAAATTTGAGACCCATTTAGAGCATGGTAAACTCTAGCTCTAGCATCACTTCCACCCCATGCTTCGCAGATAGCAATCATATTCCCATCAGGGGACCACGCAACGGCATTCAAGGTACTAAAATTCGGAGTTACAGTTCTGAATAATGTTTGATTGCTAGTATGATAAATGTAGAAATTATCATTCCCTCCAATTACAAAAAATTCTCCATCTGGGCTGAAATCTACCGAATATAGATAATCAGAAGAACCTGGGCTAAAATCTGCAATCTCATTTCCAGTAGTTGAATTGAATACTTGCACTTGTCCATTTCCACTGTTCCCACTTTGATATCCGACGGCTATGATGATGTTACCATCAGGCGAGAATTCTATTTCTCCAGCCACTTCACCATCGGTGTCTATGGTCAAATCTAAACTTCCACTGTATGTATTGTAGATTTTTATTTCTTCAGCATCAGTATGAACTGCAAATCTTTCTCCATCTGGTGACCAAGCAATATCTGCAGTCAGATCACCACTAATAGTGATAGTTCTCACTGTGTTGCGAGTAGCAGTATCCATAACTCGAACTACAGAACTATCTCCATTATTTCCCCAACCTTCATCGTTCATAGCACGGAGATAGAAAGTTCCATTTCCAGGCATAAAAAGAACGGCCACTAGATCATCACTAGAGGCAATATAAGCATCTTGGAGGTACCCGCCAGTACCCATAACAATCGGGTCGTTTAGGTCGCTTCTTCCATCACCGTCTGAATCTGGACACCCTTGCCGATCAATTGTACTATTTCCCCATGCGTTTGGGCAGTCATCCAAGCCCTCTACAATGCCATCTCCATCAACATCGGTTTGACCAGATGCTGAGACAATTGGAACAAAGAGAACAGAGAGCATCAAAAGTGAAGCGAGGATAGCAACATACTCTCTTCGCGTCCGAACCATGTTATCGGGTGAGTTAACCTGAATAAACCGTTATGGTTGCTTTGCATCATTTGTTTTGCATAAAACATACACGTATTTCCGAATCTTTCAATTCAATTGCCCCTACACTAGAATCTATGGAGGTCGAGCCGGACAGAGTCAATGTTGCGGTTGAAGATCGAATTTTACTCCATTTGATGGAGCATGATGACCAGGCTGATCGTCATACTGTTAATGCATCAGTCACCCGAAACGGAATCGCAGAGGCATGTGCATTGCACCCCCCTAACGTTAGTAGGGCAATGAGAAATCTTGATCGTCGTGAATTGGTGAATGTATTGACGCGTAATATCCATAGCGACTCTAGAAGACAGAGAACATGGCAACTTACTGAAGATGGGCGCTCAGTCGCTATGCAGAGAATAGTGCGCATGTCTTCAATTCGTGTTTCGATTCGTGATCAAGAAGGAACCATGTTAACCGTTAGAGCAGACCAAGCAGCTGAACGCATCGATGCTCAAATGAGCCTCCTTCAAGTTTTGATGCATGCTCAGCACGAAGGAGTCCTACATTATGGCGATATTAGATTTGGATCTGTCCGCCGTTCTCAGAATAATCCAACTCCAATAACTCTCCTGAAGGGCGCTCATTCTACCTATCATGTTCGTCCTCCAAGTATTAGAAAAATACATGGTAGAGAAGCGGAATTGGAATCTCTTGATGATTGGTTTCAAGGAAGAGCAGCCGGAATGTTGGTACACGGTATTGCAGGAACTGGTAAGACCACACTCATATCTCATTGGACTCAATCTCTTTTGGATAGAATGCCTAGCCTTCGATTGATGTTCTATCCCTGTCATCCATGGGACTCCCCGTTGGGATTGTCTATCAGCCTCCTTCATCGATTGGGCGTTGAGTCTAGAAAAGAAGGACGTTGGGACCCCCATGATTTACTAGAAACTCTTCCCAAATCCCCCGGGGCTACATTCGACATTGATTTATTTCGGCGGAGATTAATTGAATATCTTACGGATCCAATGGCTTTGCGTGAGAGAATTTTCACTGATCATGAAGGGACTTCAGACATTCCTCCTTACATTTTATTGGTCATCGACGATGCCCATCATTTAGCTGAATCAGGACAACATTTGTTTGGAGCTCTTTTACAAGTTGCGGAAGTTACCCCACTTCGGTTACTATTTGTTTCACGAACCACAATGTCATTTTACGACAGACGAGATGTTCTTACAAGGGGGCGAATGAAGGAACTTCCTGTTTCTGGACTTAGTCTAGAAGTAGTTAGAGATTGGTTGGACCGTATTGATGCCCCCAAAGATGCAGATGCAGATTCAATTCATCAATTGACGGGAGGCCATCCATTGGCCTTGGAACTACTAGAGATATATGGGCAAGTGGTTCACGAAGATTGGCTTAGATTCTTGGACCAGGAAATATTGGATGTTTTACCAGAACAAGAACGAACAATTCTGAATTTATTGGCAAGTGTAGACAGACCCATTCCTTGGGAGGAATTAGGTGAAGCCGCAGGGATTGATTCATCACCACCATCAGCACTAATTGAATCAGGATTGATTGTAGAATTAGAAGATGGAATGTGGCTTCATGATGCTATGAGAGAACGTCTTCGTAGAGATCTCGGAGCAATGAAGAAAGCATCTGATACAATTGGGAGATAATTTCAGCCCATATTTCGATTTAGCCAATCATCCATTCCAGCCTTTGGTAAAGCCCCTGTTTGATTGTCTACAGGTTCGCCGTTGTGGAAGAGAATTAAGTTGGGAATTCCCCTTACTCCAAATCGTCCTGCAACTGCTGGATGATTGTCTACATTCACCTTTGCAATAGTAATCTCTCTTTCATCTGCAATCATCTTGAGCACTGGAGCAATTGCTTTGCAAGGCCCACACCATGGTGCCCAAAAATCAACCAACACCCATTCAGCACTCTTAGTCACTACATCAAAATCTGAATCTCCGGCATCTACAATCTGTCCCATGCTATCACCTGCATCGTTCGTATTTCTTAGATGTCTATCAATATATGGCCATCGGCATAAACAAGATTCACGGAAGGGAAATGAACCTCACCTTCTTCGCAGAGATGAAAATATGAGAATTACACCAAGTATTCTTACTGCTGATTTCACTCGTTTGGGGGAAACTATTGACTCCGCAATTAATGCTGGAATTGATTGGATTCACCTTGATGTAATGGATGGAAACTGGGTTGCAAATCGAACCATCACTTTTGGTCCAGCCATAATTCGAAGCATTCGCGAACGAGTAGGGCCAGAAATTTTCCTTGACTGCCATCTAATGGTGACCAATGCAGAAGATACATGGAAACAATATGTAGATGCAGGAGTAAATTTGGTAATAGCACACGTCGAAGCAATCGAAGACCCCCGTGTTCTAATTTCTAACCTCCATTCATCTGGAGTTCAGGCCGGTTTAGTATTGAATCCAGATACAAATCCATCATCAATTCTTCCTTATTTATCAGACCTTGATCTCGTGTTGGTAATGTCTGTAGTTCCAGGAAAAGGAGGACAATCTTTCATGCCAGAGGTGGAAGAAAAGGTCAGAATTTTTCGTTCAGCTATTGATGAGCAGAAAGCCAATGGCGGGAGAAACACATTATTGATGATTGATGGAGGAATCAAATCACATAATGCAAGAATGGTTGCAGATTGGGGTATTGATATTGCTGTCGTGGGAAGTGGCCTAATTAACAACACAGCCACAATTTCAGAAAATTTAGATGAAATCATCTCTGCAATAAACAACTAAATTTTGTTGAATAATTATTGGGAAATAACGAGCATTGAAATCCAACCACATTGAGGGTGACCCATGGTCTCAACTGATTGGGTCACTTCACAGGTATTGGAAGTAGTTCCTGATGCCGAAGTTGAGGTGGTTGATCTTAATGGAACAGGGGATCATTTTCACGTTCGAGTGATTTCTATTTCCTTTGATGGAATGAGGCCATTACAACGACAGAAACCCATTTTGAATCATTTCAAACCACATATTTCATCTGGCGACGTTCATGCATTGGATCTAAAATGCATGACTCCCGAACAAGCTGCCCAAGCAGGAGATACAACTTTCCATCCACATGGAGACGAAAGTCCCTTTTTCGGAGTTCATATCCGGAGACCAGAAAAGGAGTGAAAATATGACTGAATTTAATTGGACACCTGATGAATTACAAGCAATCGTTGACGAACATCTCATTGTATTGTTCATGAAAGGAACACCTGAGGCCCCACAGTGTGGTTTTTCTAATCGTGCGGCCCAGGTTCTAAATCAGTTAGCTCATCCATATGCCTCTGTAAATATACTAACAGATCGTATTGCGATTCCATCTGTTTGTCAGTGGTCAGATTTCCCAACGATGCCCCAGGTTTTCGTAGGGGGGGAACTAATTGGTGGTTCAGATATTGCTTTAGAGATGCTTCAAAGTGGTGAATTGAAATCCATGATCTCAGAAGCACGAGAATCTCGAGGAATGCCTGAAGATTGGACACAAGATTCCTGATTGTGATATTTATGGCAATGATCCTTTGGATCACCCATCGTGATCTTGAAAATGATCTTACTCGAACATCAAGATTGGGAATTTCAAACGCTCTTGAAAATCACGGCCATTCTATTTTTTGGATGGCGCCATCAATTTCTGCGGATGTTGTTCTGAATCGTTCAAGACAATTGGGTTTAGGGCACCGATCTTTCACCAAAAGCATTCGAAAAAAGATTCAACACACGCCTTCCCCTGAAATTGCAATTGTAGAATGGACCGCAGTCGAGGGTGCGTATCGTGAATTAAGAGCCAAATCAATTCCGTGGATTATGATGGATAGAAGCCCCCCTACAAGTCGAGGAATTGTTGGCTTAATTCAACGAATACAATATCGAAAAGCTTGGAAAATTGCCCGAAATCAATCAATAGGGGTGGCAGTAAAATCAAATTATCATTATGATTCAACCTCAGAAATCCCTTTCGTAATTGTTCCCGGTGGTGTAGATTGTTCCCTTTTTGACATTGAACGTTCCGAGAGGGAATCTCCTCTTTTGATTAATCATGGTTCCATTTCAAAAGTCCGGGAATTAGAAAAATTGGTTAG
>DASCRU010000017.1:0-3499 GCA_034400015.1 Candidatus Thalassarchaeaceae archaeon
TCAAGAAGCAATTATGTTGAATGATCTATGGATTGTTCATCAAGCAACCTTGGGCATTCTTCGTCAACTTAAGTCTACAAGGGGCCTTCATGATTTTGAAGATATATCTGAATTAGCCGGAGATTTACTTTTGTCTCGATGTCCAGATATTTGTCGTAAATTTTATTCTAGACCGATAATAGATTCTCTTAACGATATTGATTTCCTTCGTCCATGGTCTGATGATCATTTGAATCGTACCCTGAGCCTCGCTCATGAAGCTCTTGAAGACCCAACATCATTGGGATATGCAACCCATTCGGAGGCGGAAAAAGCGTTAATGGATTTACTTGGAAGAATTGATCTTTTGAAACGAATCCGTCGTAGATACCTCGCAATGATTCTTGATGAGGCACAAGACATCAATCCACGGCAATGGCGTCTTCTTTCGAGATTGTGGGGGCCTCGGCATAGAGAAGATAATGATTCAGTACCAGAACAGAATTTGGAATGGGAACCCACAATTTGTTACGTTGGAGATATCAAACAAAGTATCTACTTGTTTAGGCAAGCTCAGGTTTCAACCTTCCATCGTTTTGCATCACATTTACGAAGAATAAATGATCAAGAACTTACTACTTTAGATATTTTCAAAGAACCAAATCCCCTTCGTACTAATGAATGGAGTCGTGATCCTCGTGCTTTGCATGATACGTTTGTTCGGGCATCGATGCATACATCTGATTACCGCAGATCATTGAATCCAGAAGTTAGATTTGATGGAAGTGATAATGTCCACCAGGTTTCAACTGATGAAATCGCTCTCAGAAGTTCCGGGCATGTAAGATTGTCAATCAATTATCGTACATCTGGAGGTTTACTTCGGGTCATGGATCGTTGGTGGAAGGATGTCTTTCATCATCGTCATAGAACATTTTCAGATGCTGATTGGTATGCAACGGAACAAGAGTTGAAACCATGCTCTGAGAAAGCAGAGAATCCAGGAATCCTTGAATGGTTATTGCCCATTGGTCCGAAAGGGGAGAATGTAGTTCCAGTTGATCCAATTCAACCAATAGACCCATTCATCCATGGAGATGGCGATAGGAAAAAGTTGGAATCCACATTAATTGTTGAAAGAATTAGAGCTTTAATTGATGGTTCCGATTGTACGATTAGAACAGCATCTGGAGAACAGCACTACTTTGAGGAAGAAGCACCAGTCAATCCAAGTGACATAATGGTACTACTCCCTAGTCGCAAATATCGTGATTCAATCCTTAGTGGGTTGAAAGGATTGGGGATTCCAGTTCAAGCGGACAAGGAAGGACCTTTGTTTTCACGCCCATCAGTTAGGCCATTGCTAGCACTTGTTCAACTATGTGCGCGCCCTCATCATCGGCATCATGCTGCGTGGGTAGCAAGGTCGGTTTTGGTTGGTTTGGAAGATGATGAATTAGATCGATATATTCGGGGTTCTAATTCTGGAACTAACTTGATTCAAAGGTTGGCTAGTTTTGCTCATACCAAACAACAGGCTGCATTGATTCAAGGTTGGGAACGTCGAGCAAATTCAGGCAGAATCGTTGAATTATTAAATTGGACTTTGGATCATAGTGATCTTCTACTTGCTCACCCCATGGCTTCAGATAGAATTGATGCCGAGAAATTTGTTGAATTTATCCGATTTACCTTACAAGAAAGTGGAGGTGACCCAGTCCTTCTTGCAGATCGTCTTGCAAGAATAGAACGGGATGGTGATGGTGACTTTGCAAAGGATATGTCACCTTCTGGTGGTGTTAGAGTAATGACCATTCACAAATCAAAAGGGCTACAATCTAAGGTTGTAATTCTAGCAGATATTTTTGGCCACTCTCAAACCAAACTCATCCATGAAAATCAGGCTCGTTTGATTGTAACTCCTCAAATGTTTGGAGTACATCCAAAACCTTGGTTGAATCAATCAGATCCAATTTCCTCAGTATGGAATTATATCAAAATCCTTCATGAATCACAGGTTCAAGCAGAAGCCCGACGATTGTTGTATGTCGCCGCAACAAGGGCAGAGGAGCGCTTGATTGTTTCAGGGTCTCCAAGTGGTGCCTACTTTGGTGATTCAGGAATTGAATTAGAAGTAGAACAGGGAACAACTCCTTGTTTTGGCTCAATGCTATTGGAATCTATGAGACAATCTTCTTGCTCCAATAAAGTAAAATCTCCATGGTTGATTGGCGATGAAATTTTTGGAACCGAATTGATAGATACTCCTCGAAAGTATGAGCTCACAATTGACCCAATAAATGTGGCAATGAATTGTGGCTTAGGTATCGATGATGGTATTGGGATTCGGATTTATCATTCGCCAGAATGTTTCGAAGAAAGAACGACAGCAAAAACTGTATTTAGGTCATTAATTGATCTTAGTGAAACACTTTCTGATATTGAGAAGAATCCACCATCATCACCTTCAGTAAATCCCCGTCAAATTGTCATGCGGTCAAACATTACACCGAGCAGTATCGATGTCGCTCAAACATGTATGCGCCAGTATTGGTTAAAGCGTAAAATTGGATTAAAAGAAGACATCAATTTACTTGATATCGATTCAAAAACCGAACCTGATACACTTCCTCCCCCCAATGTAATTGGAACAATTGTTCATCGATTGGTGGAAATTGGTGTACCTAGTCCAAAAAGATCCTTTGATACCCATCCTTTACCCATTGAATGGACAAATGATACTGGATCTAGTTGGAAGGATTCCGCATTGGAAGCGTCAATGGGCGAAGTCTTTGAAGAATATCTTCCATCAGGAATTGATCTCGATCAAACTCGGAAATTGGTTTCATCAATGATTTCAATTCTTGATACATCTATTTTTGGTCAATTTTTGAATGAAGGTGTTGGAGAAATGGGGAAATTAGATGGCGTGCGAACTGAGATGCCTTTTGGGATGGAATTAGAAGTTGAAGGTCCACCTTTTGAGCTATTTACTGATACTCCGCGAGGAAAACATATCCATTCCATTTCGGAGAAGAAAATTGCCCGTTTCAGTGGTCTTATTGATCTTGTAGTGGCGTTTCAAAATTCCGAAAACGAATCGAGTCTTCTTCCGGTTGATCTCAAAACAGAGGATGCTAGAATATTATTGGGTTCAATGGAAAAAGTCGAGGGTACACTGCTAGAACCAGTATCTGACGAAGATATATCTGAAGCAGAGAAGGAGATTCTCATGAAACACCGGCATCAGCTATTCATTTACTATTATGCATTAGAGTGTCAGGAAGCAAATCGTGCCAGTAATGGAATGCCAAGAAGGATTGTGGAATTCCCGGCAATTTGGGTGGGCGTTTCTGGTAGATTGGTCCAGATGAGTAATGAAATAATGTCTTTAGCAGAATCTGAGTTGCATCCTTTGTTGAGTGAAATGATTGCTATTGATTACGGAGTCAAGTGTGACTCAAATTCATTTCTTTGTTCAGAGGCAGGACACCACAAATGTCATTTCTAATTGAGATGG
>DASCRU010000018.1:0-3723 GCA_034400015.1 Candidatus Thalassarchaeaceae archaeon
ATGGACTCCAATCCATGAACCAATTTTCCTAGATTTAGACGATGGAATTACTTGTTGTGTTTTACGACTCCCTGCAAATCCAAGAAACAACTCAATTTCTAATGTCACACTTGCTCATTCAGAAGAGAGAATGACCCCCCAACGAAAAGAGCAGCATGCAGCAGGACGTTTTTGCCTTTCAGAAGCAAGTAGAAAAGAAGGCATTACTGGCCAAATTAGCCTTTCAGAAAATTTTCCATTGAGACTTGAAACCTCAAATGGAATGGTTCCTGTAAGCATTTCTCATAGTGATTCTCTCGCTGTCGCAGTAATTGGAAAGGGCTATTCTCAAATTGGGGTTGATTTGGAACCAAAAGAACGGCAAATTCGCAACTCAATTCTAGATCAATTTTGTACTCCAGAAGAAATTGATTCCTTATCTAATGAATCTTCAGATTATCACAGATTGAACGTATGGATGGCTAAGGAAGCAGTTTCAAAGGCAACCGGTCAAGGAATGGCTACTGCGAAACAAATCAAAATTGACGGTGAATTTGCAGGTTATCAATCGAAAAATTATAGATTATTCCAAAATGAATTTGAAAACCATTTCATCATGATAGCTGTACCTTATTCTGATTCATCTATTGAAAGTTGAATCTGTTCCCGTGTGGGAACCAATACCAACAATATTCCAATTAAAAAGAGGCAACACAACCACATCACAAAATCTCCAGGTACTTTATCCGCGGGAGTTGCGCCTTCTAGAATACTAAGATAAAGTCCAGAATTGGTGGGCAGGAACAGAAAAATCATGGCTAATCCAAGGATTTGCCTAGGTCTCATGCCACTCCGAGTAGTGGCTCTGATTTGATTTATTCCCGTGCAGATTGTTGATGCGAAAGGTGCGTCCGCCGGGATTTGAACCCGGGACAAGAGGTTGGAAACCTCTGGTGATAACCCCTTCACTACAGACGCGCAGACCTCGCGAATCGTTTCTTGGTCTTATTCAATTCGGTTGAATTGAATTGGATTAAAGACGAATATTCTTGTGTCTATTCATTACTCTCGGCTCATGAGGCAGGTCAAAGCATCCTCTATTCCGGTGGTTCCGGGAGATTGTCTGTTGATTCCTTTATTTCCGTTAGGTGCGTTGATGCCTGGGGAAAATATGCCATTACGGATTTTTGAACCGCGGTACAAACAGATGCTAGATGATTGCATTCTTGGTGATGGAATGTTTGGAATCCTTCCCGAGAATCCAGATGGTGGGAGAATCAGAGGTTGGGCTGCTCCCTCTTCTTTTGGTTGCATTGCTGAGATTACAGAATTGCATGAAATCGGTTCCAATCTTCATCTAATTGCTGTAGGGATGACTCGTTTTGAAATCCTTGATGTATTGGAACCTGCTTTAGATGCTCAAGACTTTGGGGATTCCTTTCCTTCTGTTGATGAACTAACAGATTTGTACATTGATGAGGTCCCCGATGGTAAATTGTATCTTAGAGGAATAGTAAGGCCAATTGGCCCTCCTCGGGGAATTATTGACGGAGAGAGATGGAATCGTCTTTTGATAGAATGGTCGAAACACATCGTTGAAGTTGGTTCAACATTCGGAGGAATTGATCTTGAGCCATTGGATATCCTCGAACAACTTTCATCGACTTTTGGTAATCCTACTCCTGATTCTCTATTCAGTGTAGCAGCATCTTTGGTTCAAGATCTTGATTTGCAGATGGCAGTATTGAGTTCAGAGAATGTAGAAGAAATTGCAAACGCTGTAGAGACTTCAATTAGAAATGGTCAAGCCCGTCTACGATTTATTGGACAGATGATTGACGAATCTACATTTTTTGAAGAGGAATAACAGGTTACGGGTTCAAGAGGGTTAGACTCTGGCCGTTAACTGGTGAGTTAGATGTCGGAAGCAGGAATTGCTCTAGATTCATCTGATTTAGAGGATGACGAACAGATTGTAGGTCGGAAAATATACCGAATAATCCCCTACATTCTTACCTATTGGAAAAGAGCTCTCGGGGGAATAGTTAGCAATGGAATTGCTAGAGCATTTGATTTGATTCCTTTCATAGCTATTGGAATGGCTACCGATTATTACACAAAAGGTGTTTACACTAGTGAAATAATCGAATCTTTAGTTGGGTCAAACCCAGAAATTGGTTTTGGCCTATTGATTTTTGCAGGTTTTGCGGGATTAGCAATTTCTCAGGGAACAAGTGATTATTTGTGGCAATCTACGGCTTACAAAGTTCAACACGACATTCGAATGGATGCAACTTCTCAATTAATGGCCATGGAAGCATCATATTTTGAAATTCGTCAATCAGGTAATCTAATGTCCGTTTTATCTGCAGATGTTGCTCAACTGGAAGATATTGTCTCTGATTCTAGTACCAGTATAATCAGATTAATTGTGACCTTTAGTACTGCATTTTTGATTCTATTTTGGATGTCATACAAACTTGCATTTGTCCTATTTATTCCTCTGTTACTCATTCTCCCAATGGTAATTTGGTTCTCTACACGAGTACAAAGAAAATACCGAAAACAAAGGGAAAGCACAGGAGGGATAGTAGCAATTCTTGAAAATGTGTTGTCTGGTATTACAGTCGTTCAAGCTTACAACGCAACCGATTATGAAAAAGAACGAGTAAATAGGGAAAGTGGAACCTATCGAGACCAGGCAATTTCTGCATCAGCGATTAGAAATCGTTTCATTCCAGGGATATATTTGGTAGCAGGAATCTCCTTTGGATTATTGGTTAGTGCAGGAGGATGGTTGATTGCTTCAGAAGAAATTACCATTGGACAGTTCGTGACTTTCTTACTTATCTCGACTAGAATGACGATGCCTTTGTTCATCATGGGGATGTTAATCAATCAACTCCAGAGGGGAGAAGCAGCATCACGTCGAGTATTTGCACTGATAGATCTTGAACCATCGATTGTAGATCATGAAGGTTCTATCGAATTAGTAAATCGAATTGAAAGCCTAGAATTCACAGGGGTTTCTTTCGCTTATCCTGAAACTGACATTAGGGTCCTAAATGATGTGAATTTTAGTATCGATTCTGGTGGTTTCGTTGGATTAATGGGGCATACTGGGGCTGGAAAGAGCACTATTTTGAAACTCATAGAACGGTTTTACGAACCAGATGTTGGTTCTGTTCTTGTTAACGGACAAGATATCAACGAATTCACTCTTGAATCGGTCCGAGAAAGAATCGGTTTCGTATCACAGGATCCTTTCCTCTTTTTCGGAACAATCAAGGAAAATATTGCTTATGCAAGAGAAGTTGAAGACGAAGAAGTAGTATCTGCGTTGAAAACTGCAGGGATTTGGGATTTTGTTTCTGAACTTGAAGGTGGAATGGATTCGATGGTTGGAGATCGAGGTGTACGACTTTCCGGAGGGCAGAGAGCAAGAATCAGTCTTGCTAGAGCTCTTCTAAAGAATCCTGATGTTCTTATTTTGGACGAAGCTTCAGCTGCTTTAGATGCTGAGACAGAAAAGAGAATACAAGAATCGCTATTCGATGAGAATGGTGGAGAACGTTTGACGATCGCAGTGGCTCACCGATTAGCAACAATCCGAAATGCAGACGAAATTATCTCAATGGTAGATGGAGTAATTGTTGAAAGAGGGACTCATGACGAACTAATCTCTTCAGATGGGGTTTATGCTTCTCAGTGGGAAATCCAAACTGGTGCAATCTAGGTGGTTGT
>DASCRU010000019.1:0-9638 GCA_034400015.1 Candidatus Thalassarchaeaceae archaeon
GGATTGGGAGTACTGGAAAGTCCAACTTGAGAATTTTCAGGTTGCTCATCAATAAAATCGGGGATACCATCTACATCTGCATCTGCAAGACAAGGATTGGTGTTCGTTCTCGATGTAGATGATGCTGCAGTATAATTGAAACCATTTGTAATATTCATCCACACATAATTGAAATCAAGGTCAGGGTCCCATGACTGAGTGTCATATAATTGATGTCCGCTATAACCTAAACCAAATTCTGCAGCCAAACCCTGAGCATATCCAAAGTCGTCGAGAACAACGATTGTACCGCCTCGTTCTACGAATTTACGTATTGCCTCAATTTCAGATGTAGAATAACCCAATCCTTCTACCAATTGAATTACACTACTATCTCCACTAAATCTTGGAAGTGAAATTGTATCTCTTTCAATTCCTGAAACAACAAATACCGTGTCACTTGGAGATTGTATTTCCTCCAACAAAAGAGGACTGCTAACAATACTAGTTGTTGTAATTCCTTGGTCATTGATATCTTCTTTGAACGAACTCATATCATTCCAATCAGTACCATAGGCACTTTGGTGGACCTCTGATCGTTCAATGTATGTTCCAGCTACAGTGGTAAAAAGAAGTCCCAAAGTCAAGTAAAATAATGATAGTGCGACCATCCTTTTTCCTGACGGTGAACGTAGCCAATTTCCAACAACTGAAACGCTGGGTACCGCCATAAGTTCACCATCCATAGAGTGGAGCAATGTTCAGACGCGCATATGAGCCTTAAGACGCTTGTGCGCACACGTATAGTGATGATTCATCGATGAAGATGAATTGCAGTAGAGATTTCTCGAACCTCATCTATAGGTAATGATATCAATCCCGATTCAGACGGCCATGGTAATTGAGCAGGATCCAAATTATTAGCAATTCTAACCATTACAAAGGTCACACTTCCAGTACGAGTGTCAATTATCAAGTCTGCAACATGCCCTAAAACATCACCATTACGATCTCTGACTTCCCTAGAAAGTAGTTCTCGAGTAAATGTAGCTGGCATATCACACCTCAGACTGACTCGATACCTCGGAGGCCATCGTTGTTACGGCGAATGGAATCTAAACCACTAGTCAACAAATCTTGTAATTTCTCATAATATTGCATCATATCAGGGGTAACAGTAGGCCGAACTCGATTTATTGCCTCGTCGAAATGCTTCGAAGAGAGTGTCTTCCTTCCAGCCCTCATAGCAATTAAGGCGGCTTCTCTACAAATTGCCTCTATGTCTGCCCCAGTATATCCATTCAATGACTTAGCATAAGACATTAAATCAAACTTACCAAGAGGCATTTCCGCGGTATGAATCTTCAAAATTTCCTTTATTGAGGATTCATCGGGAGGAGGGACATGTAGAACTCGTTCAAACCGTCCTGACCTAAGCAATGCTGGATCAATCATCTCTGGCCTATTAGTAGCGGCAATTACAATGACGCCTTCAAGAGCCTCTACTCCATCCATGGATGAAAGTAGTTGATTCACTACACGATTCATCACATCGCTACCTTCTCCGCTATTCTGAACTCTAGCTCCAGCAATTGATTCAAACTCATCAAGGAAAATGATGCTGGGTGCCGCTTGTTTAGCCTTCTTGAATACCTCTCGAATTCCTCGCTCGGATTCACCTACCCATTTAGAAATCATCTCTGGCCCTTTAACAGAAATGAAGTTGGCCTTGGCTTCATTAGCAATTGCCTTAGCAATTAGCGTCTTTCCAGTACCTGGTGCGCCAAAGAGAATTACTCCTCTCGGAGGTTTTACCCCAAAGTGGGCGAATAATTCTGGTTGTGTTAAAGGCCATTCTATACTCTCCTTAAGGCGATCCTTAATCTCCTGAAGTCCTCCAACTTGATCCCAACCAACCTCAGGTATTTCTACATAAATCTCTCTTAATGCACTAGGCTCGATATCCTTAATCGCCTCACGGAAATCTACCATCTTAACTTCCATCTTCTCTAGAACTTCAGTTGGAATCTCTTCTTCATCAAGGTCAATCTCAGGCAGATATCTACGTAGTGCCTTCATAGCAGACTCACGAACTAATGCGTTGATATCAGCGCCAACAAAACCATATGAATTCTCAAGAACCCATTCAATCTCAAAATCATCACTAATGGGCATTCCACGAGTATGAATATCAACAATCTCACGTCGTCCTTCTTTGTCTGGAACCCCGATTTCTAATTCCCTATCGAAACGTCCAGGTCTCCTCAAAGCTTGATCTATCGCATCTCGACGATTAGTCGCCCCAATTACAATTACATTGTCTCGCCCATGCATGCCATCCATCAATGTCAGGAGTTGTGCAACTACTCGGCGTTCAACTTCACCGGTCACATCTTCACGTTTGGGTGCGATACTATCGAGTTCATCAATGAAGATGATTGCAGGGGCGTTCTGAGTAGCCTCATCAAATATCTCTCTCAATGCTTTCTCTGATTCACCATAATATTTGGAAATTATTTCCGGTCCATTGATGGATGAAAAATGAGCATTTGTCTCCGATGCAACAGCTTTTGCAATCATCGTCTTTCCAGTACCAGGGGGCCCATGAAGCAATACTCCCTTCGGTGGGTCAATACCTAAACGCCGGAATAAAATTGGATGCTTGAGGGGAAGTTCAATCATCTCTCGAACCTTCTGTAGTTGGTTTCCTAAACCTCCAATATCCTCGTATGCGATAGATTGAGTCGCCGAATCCTCTTCTTCATCAAAGACTTCCTCTTTGATAACAATCTCTGTCTCTGGAGCAACTTGGACAATTCCTTTTGGTTTTGTTGAAACAATGGCGAAAGGTAACGCTTCAGCGAACAACGTCATCCCAGGAATGAAAATACGATCTCCTGCTACCACGGGTCTCTTGTTCAAGCCTCTTCGAGCAAAACCCTCTATTCCAGGACCAAATCGAACCTTCTGTTGTTTCGCCATAACAGGTGAAAGAGTCAAACGTTCGCATTTCTTTACATCTACTTTTCGAATGTCTACTCTATCACCTAGACTAACGCCCGCGTTTTTTCGAATAATGCCATCAACTCGAATTACTCCTAAATTTGCGTCTTCTGGCCTACATCGCCAAACAACGGCAGCTGTTTTGCTCTCACCAGATATTTCGATAATATCTCCTGGCTTCAAATCTAATTCATTGTTGAATGGAACTCGAGCACGTCCATGGCCCACATCGCTAGGAATTGCTTTCGCAACACGTAAGGTAACTGAATCTCCGTCGTCCGCCATCTTTGCACCCGAGTTGATTCTCGTTTGTTTTCGGGGTTATTAAAGGACTCAGAATACTCAATTGATGTTTCGCCACATTGAAGGATTAATCCCTGTTGCCCACACCATGGCCCATGTACTATCTGCTGGTTTTGAAACAATGGATGCGAACAATCCGAACGGTTCGCCAAAAATTCGAGGATACAATATCATAAATGGAATTCTTACTTTATCATCAGACGGAAGCACATTTGTTTCAAACAACCCTGCTATTCTAACAGACGAATTAGGAGAGTTTCCCCTCTCAACCAAAGAAGATGTTCATGCTGCTCTGGTTGCTGCTAGAAATGCCCTCCCTAATTGGTCATCAACCCCAGCACCAACTCGAGGACAAATCATCGGAAATATGGGGCGACTATTGATGGAACATAAGGATGAAATCGTAAGATTGGAGACACGAGAAATTGGAAAAACTCTGAAGGAAAGTGCTGGTTCGGTACAAGAGGCAATCGACACTTGTCTATTCTTCCAATCGGAAGGAAGGCGACTTTACGGACAGACTGTTAACAGTGAATTACCCGACAAAGAGTTGTTTACATATCGGCGACCACTAGGTGTTTGTGGAATAATTAATGCTTGTAATTTCCCTGCAGCAGTTCCTTTTTGGAAAATGATCCCTGCAATTATGTGTGGAAATACATGCGTTTGGAAATCGCCTCAAGATGCCCCACTTCTATCCTTTGCTCTTGCTCGAATAATGCATGAATCGGGATTACCTGATGGTGTAATCAATCTTATTCATGGCAAAGGTAGTGGAGCAGGACAACATCTTGTAGATGCAGTAGATGAAGGATTAGTCAACAAGATTTCTTTCACCGGTTCTACCTCTGTTGGTAAAATGATAGGCGAAGTCTGTGGACGAAATTTGGTCTCCTGTTCTCTTGAATTAGGTGGGAAAAATCCGCTTGTTGTAATGCCATCTGCTAACATCGAGAATGCTGTATCAGGGGCATATTGGGCCGCTTTCGGAACTGCAGGTCAAAGATGTACTAGTCTCGGGAATCTCATTATTCACGAAAGTATCTATGATGAATTCATGACAAAATTCATGGAAAAGGTCGAAACAACAAGAATCGGCGATTCTCTGAATCACGATGACGTGTTATATGGTCCGATGTTATCAGAAAAATACGCGAATGATTTCCTTGAGGGAGTAGAAATGTGTAATGCATCTGGAGCTAAACATATTCATGGAAAGGGACGGATAACATCCAACTCTGCTCCAACAAATTTCCTCGCTGTTGCTGATGACGGGGTATACATGTGGCCACATGTGTATGTCGATGTCACCGAAGACATGGAATGTTTCCATGAGGAAATATTTGGCCCACTAGTTACTATTGTTAAAGCAAGAGACTTTGATCATGCTCTTCATCTAGCAAATGCGTCTCCATATGGATTGTCTTCTGCCATTTACACCAATGACCGATTAGAAGCATATCGATTCAAGACTGGTATCAAAGCAGGAATGACTGGTATCAATAATTCAACTACTGGAGCAGAAGCACATCTTCCATTCGGTGGGGTAAAAGGATCAGGTAACGGAACTAGAGAATCGGGAATTTGGGTTATTGAAGCCTACTCATATTGGCACGCAGTAAATGATGAACTTAGTGGGAAGTTGCAACTTGCACAAATGGATGTCCATGAAATTGAAATTGAAGAGGCAGAAGCAGACTACGGGTCACTAGCATAATGCACTCTGAAAACAATGCAATTGCTTATCACCTCTCTCTATACCCTTGGAGTTGGGGATGCAGATGGGTGAACCAGTCAAACTCCCTATGAAGAAGGGTCTAGGGCAGACAGATAGGACCGATGCTTGGTGGAAAGGGCCTACTGCAATGGCTGCATACTTGGGATTCATGCTTGCTTATGCAACATGGCGTGGCTTCATGGAAGCTGATTTCTGGTTCTTCTCAGAATTTGGGTTATCAGGCGGTGTGGGTCATGGTAATGGGACAATGGCGATTGAGAATAAGGGGAATCATGTCTTGAGTCCTCTTTTTAGTCCCTTAATTATCCCAGGAGAGCAATCTTGGGTCCCCTCGCAATTACAATGGATGAGTCCAGCAATGTTCATTCTCATCTTCCCCGCTGGATTTAGAGGAACTTGTTATTATTATCGAAAGGCATACTACCGTGCATTCTTCCAACAACCTACTGGATGCGCTGTTTCCAAACCGTGGAATGAATATTCTGGGGAAACGCGCCTTCTAGTGATTCAAAATCTACATCGATACTTCATGTATGCTGCTCTTGCTTATCTTCCAATCCTATCATACGATGTTTGGTTATCTATCAACTTCCATACCGTTGATTCTCATACTTACGGAATTACAGTCGGAACCATTGTACTATTACTAAACGTGATGCTCCTAACTGGATATACTCTCGGATGTCATGCATTTAGGCATGTTATCGGAGGAGGATCAAATGATTGGACATCTTCGGGATTAAAACGACTACAGCATAAATTATGGCTTTTCTCTACTCGATTAAATGAACACCACAAAGATTGGGCATTGTACAGCCTTTTCTGGGTCATGTTTGCTGATTTCTACATCTGGGCATGTACTGATCCAATGTTTGGATGGAATGATGTGGTTTTATTCGGAGGGATTTGAATGGAAGACTATGAAATCCATGAGCATGATGTGGTCGTAATTGGCGCAGGAGGTGCTGGCCTTCGTGCTGCAATCGAAGCAAGCGCTTCAGGTGCTAATGTTGCCATGATTTGCAAATCCATGTTAGGAAAAGCACACACTGTAATGGCAGAAGGAGGAGCTGCTGCTGCATTAGCTAACAAAGACCACCGCGATTCTTGGGAAATTCACTTTCGAGACACAATGAAGGGTGGCAAGTATCTTGGTGATTGGAGAATGGCACAAATCCATGCCCAGCAAGCACCTGACCGGATTCGGGAATTAGAACAATGGGGGGCTGTCTTCGATAGAACTCCTAAGGGACTTACGAGTCAACGAAATTTCGGAGGACATACCTATCCAAGATTGGCTCACATAGGAGATGCTACCGGACTTGAACTCATTCGAACTCTTCAACAAAAAGGCATACACACCGGGATGGAAGTGTTCATGGAATTTACAGTTCGAAGACTCTTCAAAACTGATGGTAGAATCAGTGGTTGTTTTGCATATAATCGAACAGATGGTTCCCTTCACTTATTCAAAGCTAAGACAATTATTCTCGCAACTGGAGGGATTACTCGTTGTTGGGAAGTTTGCTCTGGATCATGGGAATACACTGGAGAAGGACATGCACTTGCCTATTGGGCAGGAGCCGAGATGGGGGACATGGAATTTGTCCAATTTCATCCAACTGGAATGATTTGGCCACCTTCAGTAAAAGGAATTCTTGTGACCGAAGGTGTTCGTGGAGAAGGAGGAATGCTTACTAATTCAGAAGGCAATAGATTCATGTTTGATTATGTTCCTGAAATGTATCGTGATGAATTTGCAGATACAGAAGAAGAGGCACTAGCATGGGTCGATGAAGTAGTATCAGGAAAGTTAGCAACAAAGAGAAGACCCCCTGAACTACTCACTCGTGATGTTGTTGCTAAGGCAATCAATAGTGAAAGAGATGCTGGACGAGCTTCAGAACATGGTGGAGCCTATCTGAACATCTCTTGGAGAGATCCTGAAGAAGTCAAGAAAAAACTCCCAGGGATGTATCATCAATTCATGGAACTTGCAGCGGTTGATATCACCAAACAAGCAATGGAAGTTGGACCAACAGCACACTATGTAATGGGTGGAGTGAAAGTGGATCCATATACTCAAGAAACAACAATTCCCGGCCTTTTTGCTGCAGGAGAAGCCGCTACTGGATTGCATGGTGCGAATCGGCTAGGAGGGAACTCCCTCTCAGATCTCATTGTTTTTGGCAAGATCGCTGGTGAACAAGCATCGATAGCAGCAGAAGAGATCGAATCGTTCTGTGAAATTGATAAATCAGAAATTGAAGAAGTAATTGCTGAAACTCTTGAACCACTCAATCGTGCAGAAGGAGAAAATCCTGCTAAAGTGGTTGAAGATTTACGAGAAATGATGCAAAATAAAGTTGGAATTATTCGAACAAAAAACCTACTTGAAGAAGCATTAATTGATCTGGATGAACTAGAAAAAAGATCACATGAAACCAGTACTGGGGGCGGTAGGACCTACAATCCTGGTTGGCATCAAGCTCTAGAGATAGGCGCGATGATTGATGTTAGTAGAATGTGTACCCTAGCTGCACTAAGACGAGAAGAAAGTCGCGGAGGACATACTCGAGAGGACTTTCCTCTTCCTGATCACAAACACTGGGGGAAAATCAATAGCGTGATAATTAAGGGAACAGATGGTTCGATGTCTATCGATTATACGAACTATCCATCCATACCTGATGATTTGAAAAGACTTCTAGATGCCGATGACTTACACGAGGAAGAATAACATGAGTGAAAATGTAACCTTCAGAGTTTTTCGGGGCTCACCTGATAGTGATGGAGACCCATTTGGAGAACTCGTAGATTACACTGTTCCACTTGATGAAGGAATGGTTGTACTTGACGTAATACATAGAATTCAGGCTGAAGATGCCCCTGATTTAGCATGCAGATGGAATTGTAAAGCAGGAAAATGTGGATCTTGTAGTGCAGAAATAAATGGAAAGCCGCAATTGATGTGCATGACCAGAATGGAAGATGTTTTTGAAGAAATGGACGATGAAAACGAACCTATTCTCGTAAAACCAATGCAATCATTCCCTCTAGTTCGTGATTTAGTTACTGATACATCGTGGGCTTACAAAATGGATAAGCGAATCAAACCAATCAATGGCCCTGATGATCCTGATTGGGTATTCCATCAACAAGAAGCAGATCGAATTCAAGAATTTAGGTCATGTATCGAATGCATGTTATGTGTCAATACATGTCACGTTCTTCGAGAACATCAAAAATTCGATGAATTTGCAGGACCTCGTTTCTTCGTTAGACTTGCCAATCTAGAAATGCACCCTCTAGATACAGAAAGTAGAATTCCTGAAATCAAAGAAGACTTTGGACTCGGATATTGTAACATTACCAAATGTTGTACAGAAGTTTGCCCGGCTGGAATTAATATTACAGACAACGCAATTATTCCTCTAAAAGAACGAATTGTGACAGAATATTATGACCCAATAGCAATAATTGCTAAGAAAATTGGCCTCAAAAAATAATCTATTCTGATTCATTGGTTCCTTCTTCAGGCAATACTCCAAGATCCCTAGTTAGTAATGAACAGTAAAGGAAACCTACTCCAAAAAATTCAAACATCAAATGTGGTGTAATTGTTGGAGAATCATTCACTTGAGGAACAAAATTGAATGCAAAAATAGAAATTGTACTCAATATAAGACAAAATAAGCTAATCCTGGAACTACTTCTCAATGAATTCAATAACGGGTAGAACAATGTATAGGCCATTACAGCAAAAATCGTATGTATGTCAGACATTAATATTCCAAATAATTCCATTCTTTCGATATTGGTAATTGCTGCAAGAAGGTAACAAGCCATTGAAATGGAAAAAATTGGTAATGCAGAATCACTTAATGATTCATTGAATAGATTTCTTTTCCACGTATTCCATGCAACACAGATGAGATTGACAAACACAAATAGAACCAACATCAAAAAAATAAATAATTCATATGAATCTGATTCAATGCCCATTAGTAGACGATGGATTTCCAATCCAATTGGAGTAATAATGAAAATGGCTAACACAATTTCAATTCTAGAATAAGGTAATATTCCATTTTTATCTATCTGTCTAAGCAATAATTCTCTCAAGATAATAAAAGTAGATAATACAAAGAAACACATTAGAAAATACGTCAACATAGTTGGATCTTGTCCACTTGATTCCAATACAAATTTCGTTGACTCTGAAAGTTGACGAGGATATCTACCTTGGGAGTAGAGGAAAATAGAAACCGGAACAAAATACGTCAACAAATGCACAATAGAAAGCGAAATCAACAACTTCGAGATGCTAATTCTGGAAAATGGGCGAGTGATACGTACATTATCGCCCATGATTAATGATAAAAAAATCAAAGAAAAAGGGTTTACGCACCAAATCGAGGGTTTCCGACGATTGGTACGAGATCTATTCTGGGCCCATTTGGACTTCTAGGAGTAGGTTAGCAGAGCTGCTCAAAGGCGCTCGATGCCGACCTTGCTTACATTGGCCTTCCAGACATGTGTGCCTTTGAGCCAAGCAGGGGCGCTAGCAGGCTTTGGCACCTGCTTTCTCTCGCCATTAAACACATGCACCTTG
>DASCRU010000020.1:0-6724 GCA_034400015.1 Candidatus Thalassarchaeaceae archaeon
AATCAGGGTACTTCCATTGTTCTTTTTTTCGCTCCTGCTTTCATTTTCATAGTGCTCGATACATTTGGCCCTCCTGCAATCGATCTTCTTCTCAATGAACGATTTTGGATTCCTTATGTGTACTATAGTACGTCTATACTGATTGGATATTTGTTGTTTCGTCGATCGCGTGTAGTGAAGGATATGGAATGGCATCGTTCGAGAAGTATCCAACGTTTAGAGAAGGTCTACAAAGCGGAGGATAGAGGTGTTTGGTTACGCTCTGAAGCCGCAGATAATCGACTCAATGCAGCTGCCATGGACAGTCCGGTTCATTCTCAGAAGAAAGCCGCAGAACGTCTTGCAGGTTCTATTTCTGAATTGAACAGAGAAGGAGGCCCCACAGAGATTGAATCCGACGAAACAGATGTACAAAATGTCGAACTTTTCCTTGAGCAGGAACATGTAGCAAGGAATACGGAACGAGTTACAGGTAAATCCGGTCCAGTGGAATCAGTAAAGGGAGTTACGCTGACTACATCTGAAAATGAGAGTGAAGGGCTCTTTCAAGGTGCTATTCGCCGTATTTCTGAAGCCCGAGAATCTGCCGCTCAGAGCCGCATAAATTCGAATGATTCACCTCCAGATGGTTCGATCAAGACTAGAAATTCGATTAGTATGGCTGATGATTCATCAACTGAACGAATCTATGTCCGAGCAGGTGAAGATTACGATCCCTCACCTAATTCTTTGAAATCAATGCCTATTGTTACCCCTTCACCTGTTGAACCCGTTCAAGTTGCAATTCGTCGTTGTGGGGAATGTGGTTCACCTATGGGTGAAGATGAATCCTATTGTCCAAAGTGTGGTTCTTTCTCTTCTTAGATTCGGGAACGATTCAAAGGTATCCATTCACCCCCAAAACTGTCGAGGGCCCCATATGTCGGACAAGAGAGATTACTATGAGATTCTTGGAGTCTCTAAGGAGGCCTCTGATTCAGATATCAAGAAAGCCTTCAGATCATTAGCCAGAAAATATCATCCCGACAAAAATCCTGATGACGAAGAATCAGAAGCTCGATTCAAAGAAGTGCAGGAGGCTTATGCCATTCTATCTAATAATGAACAACGTAGGAAGTACGATACATTTGGACATAATCGTCCGGATGGAAATCCATTCGGCTCTGGATTCCAAGGTGTAAACATTAATTTTGAAGACCTATTTTCCGAAGGTAGTGGATTTGATTCTATATTCTCACAATTTTTTGGAGGTAATTCTAGAAGAAGAGAACGTAGAGGTAATGATTTACTAGTTCGTCACCGGATTAATTTTGAAGATATGTTCAACGGTTCTCAAGAAGAATCAGTAATCGAATCATTAGTGGAATGTGATGGCTGTTTGGGTTCTGGTGCGAAATCAAAGGATGGATTCAGTTCATGTAGCACCTGTGATGGAAGGGGGAGAATCACTCAAACTCAGAGGATAGGTCCATTTCTTCAGGAATCCGTTTCTGATTGCCCTAATTGTACAGGTACTGGAAGAGTAGTAACTGATCCTTGTTCATCGTGTAGGGGAGATGGTAGATTGAGAAAGGAGCGTACGATTCGATTTTCGGTGCCTCCAGGAGTGATGGCCGGCACACGATTGCGAATGCAAGGCCAAGGTGAACCAACCATGGGAAATTCCGGCCATCCTGGGCATCTTTACATTGAAATTGCAATAGATGATCATGAGTGGTTCGAAAGATCAGATTCAGATTTGTTGATGGCATTTCCCGTAGGTTTCCACGATCTTGTGAAGGGTAGGCGATTTGAGATTCCTCATTTAGATGGCAAACCACTCGTGATTGAGATTCCTGCGGGTTCTAAACCTGGAGATACTATAGATGTCCGGGGTAGAGGTATAACGAAAACGCGAGGTCGTGGAAGAGGAGATGTGACCGTTCTACTCAAACTCCATATGCCTCAGAACCTGACTCAAGAGGTACTTTCTTCATTGGATGATTTGAGCGATTCGATAGATATTTCAAACCATGAGATTGAAGATTCAATTCGCAGAGAGGCTCGAAATCGTCGAATGGGTGTAGATTAGTCATTCTTCAGAATGTTCCAAAGCCTTTGTTGGCATTGCAGCAGTTGGAATACCTTCAACAGTTCCAGTTACCACTACATCTAATTTAGTGGAACCATGGGAATGTTGTACTCGGAGGAAGTAGAGTGTCTGTGCTTTCATTTTATCTAAAACGATTTCATCCTCAAAATGTAGATGACTCGGATGCACTTCCTCGATGGTAATTCGGTCCCCCATAGTTGCAGCCAATCTAATTCCTGCATGCTCCCATGTAACCTTCGGACGAAGCCCAATTAATAGAGTAGGTAAATCGGTTTCGAGCCTCCATGCTGCAATGTCAAGGTCTTCTGTTGAATGGCGGACATCTGGTTTACCCCATTCATGAATTAATGCATCCCATTCTGCATCCCCTAGTGAAGAGAGTGCAGCATCAATATCTTCGTCCTCTTGAGAGTCTAATCCTATTCCACTAAGCCTCTCCCTTAGACGAATCAACCGGAACTTCTCGTGTTTTTCTACTCGAATAATTCCCCTATCTTTCCATTGCCAATATGCAATCGGCAATAATGGGGAAAGCATCAGAAAGCCGATAACAACATAGAAAACAATGAATTCATCTGAACGATCGACATATACTGGTTCATCGATTTCTTGTAATTCTAATCTAAGAGAATATGATGTGGAGGTCGATTCAGATGTCCGGTTTGGGTTACTTGAAATCCGAATGGCGTGTGTTCCTTGTTCAAGCTGAATTACTTCCCCTGTTTCGGAGAAATTCCATTCTGAATATAATGGGATGACTTCCATTAAACAACAGTCTGCTGAATCCACAGCCGGAATTAAGTGAGCAATTGAACCGTTTGAATCTGTTACTTCAAAGATCCAATAATCGATATCATTTGAATCATTGAGATTACCATTCCACCACCCTCCATCATCATAAATCTCGGGCCATGCTTCATTGGTCTCATTGCTTGAAGGAAGAATGTCTGGAGCATCTCCAAGAGATTGACCATCTGATTGAGCATCTATAGTGTGGACAATTGTGTAACTAATTGCGTTTCCTGAGTAGATATGGATTCGGAATGTGGTATTTATTTCACCTACATTTTCTATGTAAATGATACCCGAGGATTGATTCCATACAACCATTTCCCCATTCACAATATATTGCAATTCAATCCAATCATTTGCATTTATTTCAATTTCTATTGGTTCTCCAGGGCCAACTAATAGATCATAATAATCGCCGTCAACATCCATTGGACCAATAGAACCAATTATGGTATTTCCTGGATAAATTTGTTCTGTTGTTTCATTTATGTCTGACCAAGTATCAAGATTGAATGAATACGGATTTTCATCTCCGCCATCGTTTGAATGAATTTTGGCGTACAAACCATCATTCGTAGGGATTTCGATAATTAGATGAGATTGATTCAATGTGCCAATTAGATTTGGAGCTTGCCCACTTGAATCAAGTAAATCGAATGTAAGTGGATAACGAGATGTTACCGGATGGATTCGCAGAATATCTCCTTTGTTGCCAGGGATGTGAATCACATCACTATCAGTTCCGGATAATGTGCCAGTATTTTGGTTGTAGAAGATTGCATCTACAACGCCTTGATTTCCCGAATGTTGAGGATGGTCTGAAATTTCATGCCCATAGAGGCTTGGAAGTACTAAATCGAGAATCCATCCGCTGTTCAAGAAAGATGCGTAGGCCGAAATCGAGACAGTTCCTGAGTTGATATTTTTAATAATCTCTTGATTGATAGAAGAATCCATTTCATCTTGACTACCATCTGGCCATAGAATCGTCAAATTCACCTCTTCACATTCATGATTCGGATTGCCACATGAGATGGCAATCCATGCAATTCCTTCTTGAGCCTCTGCAGTGAATATCTCTGCCGAATCATCAGCAAATGTTGTAGGTATAGGTGCCAATAAAAGGGCAAAAATTAGGGAAATTCCAATTGTCCTTGTGTATCCAAGGGGGAGTCCCATAGAGTGCTGTCATCCAGACGGGCTTTTAGAATCATTCAAGCGGGTTTGACTGTTCCTCGATTACATGGGTGCCCTCGGCCGTACCGTTGTTGCGCGGAATCGGTATGCCCGAATCATCGGTTTAGGTGACCGTCGAGGGCCATCTGCATACACCCCGTGCCTCGTTCGAACAGCAGGCGATCCTGATTTTAATGAATCAACAGCTCCCTTTTCATTTACTCGTGATGGTTCAGTTTCACCAGCGAACATTTCTCTTCATACTTTGATTGAAGAAATGGATGTTTCATCATCTTCTATCATTAGTTGGAGTGCTAATGAAGGTCAACATTTACCTCCATCATTAAGCGAGGCAGATTCGGGTCAACTTGGAGGCGACAATTCTCTGTTAATTTTATCTTGGCAGACCCTTCATCATGATTCAAGATTGATGGAGGACGATTTGGCTCCTGACGTAGTGATATTAGTTGATGCACCCCAACTCATCTCATCAGGGACACAATTCATCGAAGCATTAGTTACTATACGTGAAAGATTCCCTGCTGCACTAATTTGGACACCTGGAATTGCGGGTCCAGATAATGCTGCACTATTGAGTTGGTTCGGAGTTGATTTATTTGATTGTGCTCGCTCTAGAAATAGTGCAATAAATGGTCATCGATTAACTATGAATGGACCTCGTTTATTGGAAAACGGAGAGGAACCTAATCTATGGATTAGGGATTGGGAGGATTCATTGAATTTTATCCGTTCATCAATTAGAGCCGGAAATTTGAGGGAATTAGTGGAATCTCAAGCAATCAATAGCCCTCGAAGTGTGGAGCATCTCAGACGTCATGATTCATTGATGCGTTCTCGCACTTCTCCTCTTGCTCGGCATGTCTCACAATCTAGGCGTTTTAGATTCAATTCTAGTTCCGCTAGACAAGATCCTCTGGTTTTCGATTGGAAGCGTAGAGTATCAGAAGACTATACTCCTGCGAGTCATTGCCAGTCAATCCTTCTTTTACTTCCTTGTAGTGAAAGGAAACCGTACCGGCATTCTCAGAGTCATCGGAGATTTGCTAGACATATTCCATTCACCTGCGTTGATGAAGTAATGGTAACGTCTCCTTTGGGCTTAGTTCCTCGTGCATTAGAGGATTTTTGGCCAGCCGCTCACTATGATATTCCTGTGACTGGTGATTGGGAAGCGGATGAGATCAATATGATCAATGAAATGTTAGTAGATTTAGTTACACGGGTAGGGTATCAAATAATCATCAATCATTCTGGAATTGAACTTACGCCAATATCTGAAGAGGTAGAGATAATTGATACTAGGATGGGCTCAAGAGCAGGTTCTGAAGAGGCATTAAATCGATTAGAATCTGTAATTTCTGAATCGGTTGAACGATTAGGTATTCGCGGTCCTAAAGGGCACCGTCATAGATTAGAGATTTATCGTTCAGCGTCCCGGTTTTTGTTTGGTTCAGATTATTGGCTTTCTGATGTGAAAATCGAGGGGCGTCCACCTAGATGGCGAATAGAAAAAGAGGGTATACAGATCGCACAGTGGCACCCTCATTCCGGCCGATTTGCTTTCTCGAAAGCCTGTTTGCCGATTTTGGATGAAGGAGATGTTCTCCAGAGAATACATCTCAAATCTGATGTAAATTGGAAAGGCGATGTGTTTGTTTCCATTCTAGAATCATTTCCAGAAAACATTCGAGAAGGTGATGACTTACTCGTTATGCAAGATGGAATCTTGATTGGCTCGGCACGTGCAGTTGCACCTGTTTGGGAATGGCATGGTTCTCCAGGCAGGGTTGCAAGATCACATCATAGAATTGGATAATCATGTTTTCCTGATGTCGGAGCGGTTAAAGAGGGGAAGGAGGTCGCAGCGCTGCGAGGAGTGGTTTAGATGGGTCGCATGCATGCATCAGGCCGAGGTAGCAGTGGTTCAACGCGCCCCTTTATCGAAGCTGCTCCAGAGTGGTCCAATACCGACAAGTCTGCCATTGAGGAGAAAATTTTGGAACTAGCTGGTAAGGGCCACACTACCGCTGAAATTGGACTTATTCTTCGAGATCAACATGCCGTTCCTAATGTTCGATTGGTTTTAGGGGAGCGAGTTGGCCAGGTTTTAGCTAGAAACGAAATCTCTCCAAAAATCCCAGAGGATTTGATGAATCTAATGAGGAAAGCACTTCGAATGTTAGATCATCTAAATGAAAATCGCAAGGATTTACACAATCGCCGACAACTCGAATTGATTGAGTCTCGTATTCGCCGTCTTTCCAGATACCTCAAGGAGACTGGGGCATTGGACTCTGAATGGTCATACAAACGTGACCAACTACGTCTTGCTGTGAACTGATTCCAATCGCAGGAGTCTTGAACCAGTATGTGGACCTACATTCATGACGGGACTTGCCAATTTGAGTCCTTTTTCAGTTCCTTCGGAGTCAATTCGTTCTGCTGCAACGTATATTCTTGAAAATCCTGGAAAATCAGTCACCTTACGTGCTCCTCTTTCAATGACAGGTTGTATCTCATTGTCCCTAATTGAGGCTGCATTGGTGGATTTAGGTCGCCCATATAGTCGCAGATTTTCTCCTTCTACAGTAGGTAGTGCAGGCATTCTAATCGACATAGAGGACAATCATGTCGAAGAAACAA
>DASCRU010000021.1:0-3472 GCA_034400015.1 Candidatus Thalassarchaeaceae archaeon
ATGCCCAAGTCTGACTGTGTCCTCTGATGTCGATACATGTCCATGCACTACTTGTGCCTCCCATGTCGTTTTCTAGAATTAAACGCCCTCTCCATGTAAGAGTAGGGACTTCTTCTCCAAATTGAGATGCTTCAGTTCCATCACCAATGATGCAGACTGAGAGGTTGGAACCCGGTTGTCTTAGGACTTGCCTAGTGCCATTATCAACTTCTTCAATAATCCCGTACAGTTCTACTCGTTTGTTTTCCTCCCACCTCCAATCGGAGTATGATTCACCCCATGTCAAGGTAACATAACCCGGAACAGGGCCTGTGAGTTCGATTTCAGAGGCTCGAATTACAACTCTTGCATCTTCTACATCCCAAACAACTGTTCCAACCATACGAATAGCCTGACCAGCCTCAAGGCATTCCGAACGTTCTCCAGAAAGTTCGATTCGAATTTGCACCATTCCTGCAGTCCAAACCGGATAATCTTGCAAATATCCCTTCAAATAATCAGGACAAATTGGATTAGATAACCACCCCTCAATAGTTTGTGTTGAGTTTGCGTATCTGAATGGGTCCAATGCGATATCATCCAGTGCAGTGATGTTCTCATTTGGTATGTCTGGAGTTGGCTGTTCACCTAGATCAATTTCTATGCAAATCGTTGCTTTACCGTTGTCCCACCTCAGTCTTCCTTGCCATTCACTTCGATATTCATCGATTGGTGGCGAATCTGTTCCTGTAATAATCGCACATAATCCATCTTCCGCGGTAGGTCCCCTAAGCATCATTCCTCCTGATTCTGATTTGAGAGTTCCATCGATAATTACCATTTTTCCAATATCATACGACAGAGTAGTTGCATCCGCAGACCACCGAAGATGTACTGGCCCAGCCTCTTGTTGAACGACTAAATTGGTTGCTTGGGAGAACATCTGGAATCTGAGGTTCCTAGAGTCAAAAAGAATCCATCCAGTTAGCCTTACTTTACTTCCTGCTTCATAATGGTCTAGTACACGTCCTTCAAGTCGCACATACAACATGTGATCTGCGTTAGAGTAGGATGGATTGTCTTGTAGATAGAAAGATTGTCTAGTAAGATTTGGAGCCAGAGCCTTACCAACATATCCTTCAACAGTAATCGATTTACCATCGAATGCAAGAGGGTCTTTAGCTAATTCTGACATACTTGTCCAAGATGGAGCAACACTCACTTCTCCTTTTTGGTAGACTGCACCCCTTCCACTAGATTGTAACCAAATACTACCATTCCATTCGACAATTTCCCCTTCGACATATACAATGGAACCTATTGCAGGGAGGTTTGTTTCGTTGATATATCCATTTTTGACCCATCGAACTTCTGCAACAGTGTAGCCGTCATTTGGATCCATGACCTGCATATCTATTCGATCATCTCCATCACCGTAGGGGTCACGTATCCACGAAGTGAGAATTCCTTCAATTTTCACGGTCTCTCTAGGATAGTTAGGAAGGTCCTCAATATCTACGAGATCGGGTTCACGTACAACGGCATAGAAGTTCATGGTCATGACCAAAAGTAGTGAGGTGAGGAACATCACCCACATGCGAGCCATGCCCAATGCTGGAGGAAGCGCCAATTCAACTTCACTGTTTAGAGTCCGTCGCTAAAATCGTTAAAATAGCCGACGCGGCTATTTGCTACATCTCACTCGGTAGTTCATGGGGGGAGTTCGTAAGGCCGGGTCTTTGGTACTAATTTTGCTATTGTGTATGCCATTTTCTTCCCCTTCCCCGGTCGCTTTGGAAACTACCAATGATTCAATGTTCGATGAAGGAAATGTAACCACTAGCGTAAATCGAACTCCATTGCTTGCCTCTTTGCCTACTTGGGAGGTGGGCGACTCATGGACGTACGCGGTGTCTCTAGATGCGGTTTCTCTGATAGAAGAAGCAGAAACAGTAGAGGGGGCATCATTGGACATACTTACCGGAACTGCAACTAGAACAGTATCTGCAATCTATGAGGCCTCTGTAAACGGTACTTCTCCTGAATATATTGTGACTACTACACTTGCTGCAACTGGAACGGGAGAGTTCCCTCAAGGTCCAATCGTGTTATCTGGTGATTTGATTATTGGAATGGTTGAGACAATGAGAGTACGTGTTTCTGATTTGGCGATAATTCATTTGTCTAGAAATTTCGATATTGATTTCAAAGCTGGACCAGTGGAATTAGATATGGCTGATGTGGTTGAGAATACCTCCTTCAATCCTTCATACGAATTTTATGATTTCCCGATTCGTGAATCGGATGTACATTTTCTTTCTATTCAGAGGACAACGTCTTGGGAGGGAGATGGTTTGGTTTCTTTCCCTGGAGATACTGTGGAAAACAATACTAATCGAGAAACACAACCGGTTTCTACGGTAGATCCTGCTTTGCTATCTTTTCCCTGTACATCTGATGCGATTTCGATTTCAGAGATGGCATCTGATGGCGTCTTAATTGAAGAACATCGTTATTGTCCAGATGTGGAGAATGATGTCTATTGGTTTACAGAAGACGTTGGATTGAATGGAGTAAAAGGGACCTTTACTTTGATTTCTTATTCTTTGGTTGGCTCCATTCCTGGTTCTAATTCTCCGTCAACGGTAATGGTGGAATTGGAATTAGATGATTTGGGCAAGGAAGAACCTGTAAATGTGACCATCAGAACACAATCATCTGATGGTTCACCATTGTCTCGAACAATACACCTCTATACCATGGATGACATGATTGAATCATCTACATCTAATGGTGAAGTAACATTATCAATAAATTCTACAAGTTTAGGCGATAGTACAATTTCCGTAGAGGATTGGTCTAGTCATGCCATTATTGCTTGCGTGGGACATGATTCCTCTACCAAGACATATACTGCTTGTGGGGCTGCAGAGATTACAATTCAAGGCTCTGCTATGGGTGCTCAAATTAGGGGAGAGCTGATTTCAGGAATCATCGACATCATCGATGACATCGGGCGCTCTGGTGAGCAGTCCACGAGATTGATCAGGCTCTAATTCTCGACCTTTTTCTCTGATATTCCGGTCAATATCTACGACTTTTCCTGCTATTTCGTCGATATAATCTGCTTCCTTGACGATATTGTATGCTCGATAACCAATCCACCCGAAAAGAGTAGCCAAAGAAATGGCCACTATTGAGAACATGAATATCACGCCAGTTCGGTCACTGCCGGTAACCTGCACATTTCTTGCATCTTCGTGTTGGTATGTCCAATCCAATGCTTGCAATACTAAACTGACCTTTCCGTCGATTCGAGTTTCTTGTTGTAATACGTATCCTTCATCATGAACCCAGATTGTATCTGTCTGTGTACCACCTGATTCTTCGATAGAAACTAATGTGGTAGATACCTTTGTTTGTGATCCTTCTCCGACATAGATGTCTACTTCATCGCCTGCTGTCCAAATAAAACTCTGAACTTGACTAGTCA
>DASCRU010000022.1:0-2892 GCA_034400015.1 Candidatus Thalassarchaeaceae archaeon
ATATCCATCTCCATCTCTATCTGCCCATTGTGTTGAATTCAGTGGAAATTCATCATCCTCGTTAGACCATCCATCTCCATCAGTATCTATACATCCGTATTTTCCATTTTGATTAGAGATTCCAGGGACGGTCGGGCAATCATCGTACATGGCACCATTTTGGTCATTATCTCCGTACCCGTCTCCATCCATGTCTTCCCATTGTTCCGGATCGTTAGGGGAACCATCACCGGTTTGATTGACATATAATCCAGTTGTTGGGTCAATGTCGTAGTAGTGATTATTTCCATATCCATCTCCATCTGAGTCTACCCATTGAAGTGGGTCAGATGGATAAGCATCTGCCCCCTCTGAAGTGCTCCAAATCATATCTGAATCTGACCAACCATCTCCATCTGTATCAAAACAACCGTTTCTATCTTGAGTTGAATTGCCCCATTCGATTGGGCAATCATCTTCATTGTCCAATGTCCCATCTCCATCATCATCATCGTCTTCATCGATGTCTCTACATCCGTCACCATCAACATCAGTGGTTGCATTGCTAGTCCAATACGTAAACCCAGTAGGGCATGAGTCTAGAGAATAGTAAATACCATCACGATCAGAATCTTGCATTATTCTAACGACAAGGTTTGCATCATCGGCTGGTTGATTTAATGGTAAACCATCTATGTACATGAGACATGTTGAGGCTTGCCTTGCACAAGATGGTGCGCCAAATGCGATATCCCCTTTATCTGAAATATCAACGGTGTTTATCGGTGAAGATGATCCGGTGTAGTTCACTAACATCATCCATTCATCATCTGAAGAGTGATTCAATTTGATCAATATTCCAGTGCCGTATGTAAGGTCAATTGCACTCTGATTAGCAATCTGAATTGAACAGGGAGTAACAGACCAACAGGCGCTAGCACCTAGTACAATTTCCCCCTTCGGGCCAACAGCGGAACTATGGATGTAAAGGTCGTCTGCTTCTGTCGACCCCCACAATCCTTCCCATGTTTGTGATGAATGATTGAGGATTGCCCACCAACCGTCTGATTCAGAAGGATTTGAATGAACAATCATATGGTTGCCTAAGGTAAGTGTACTCGTGAAATAATTTCCAGCAACAAGTAGTGTGTTATTGTCAATCATACTCATTGTCTGCAAATACTGGGTAGCAATTTCCTCCAACCACTGAATATCTCCATTTGAATCATATTTGGCAACAAAGGATTTGTGGCCACTGAAATTAGTATCGTCATTGAATTCAAAGAGACAGTTTGATCCTGATCCTGATCCTGAGCCCTCGCACCCACTTCCTGAAACGATTACACCACCATCATTGGTCGCAATCATCCCTCGTTCTCTAAGAGGCCACCAATCATTCCTCATGCTTGAATCATCACCTTGGCTACCCATGGATCGTGCCCATTGAATCTCACCAATGGAATTCAATTTCACCAGTAAAAGTTCTTGTTCGCCCTTACTTTCATTTGAGTAGGATAATCCCTCAGCCTGAATATCGCAATAAGTTATGCTATTTTGATTACAGTATGAAATCATTGCATAAATATCTCCATTTGGCCCCTCTACTAAGTCAGTAACTATGTCCCATGAACTAGGGCCACCAACCGTTGCCCCCCATATCCAAGTTCCATTCGAATCCATTCTAACGATAAATGCGTCATCATTCGCTATTGGTTCCACATTAATTCCAGAATAATTCATTCCGCAAATTTCCCCATTGCCAGGATTAGAAACCCAACAAAAACTTCCCCCAATTAGGTAATCACCATTCGATAATTGGTGAATAGAATCAATTCGATCACCCCAGCCTGAACCCCCGAGCGCCCCTGCGAAAGACCCGTTGATGGAAATGTTTCCAAAGAAAAGTGGGGAGAATACGCCTTGGGGGGCAGTGTGGTTGATTCCTGTAGGGTCTATTGAACACCTTGGAGAACCTGCGCTTTGCCACGAGTTAGGGTCGGTTGCGCAAGCCCAACCTCCGATTACGAGGTCATCTCCTCCTTTACTGAATTCTAGGGCGTTTATTGAAGTGGCAAAGTCGGAGGAATCGAGAACAGTGGAAACAAATGTTCGAGGGTTTTGTGTGATAGATGATTTAGGTATTATTTCCTCGTCTAAATTCTCAAACGGAGATTCTGAAATGAAATGAAATGAACTAATTGTGAGCAGGATTGCAACTAACAATGCCCATCTCATGATTTATGGGGTGTTTTCAGACTACATGAACGATTGGACGAATTTTTGTGATGTGGAACCATTTGTTTGATATGTCGCCCTTACTCATCTGCCTTTGATGGACCGACTCCAGATGTCTTCATTTCGTTTTCTGCCGATTTTCATCTCGATGTTAATGATTTCAGGTTCCATGGCGAGTTTTTTTGGGGATTCAACAGACGCAACCGGTTTGACTTCAAGTGAAGGTAATTGGGTAGGTCCCCCTGGAGCAGGTTCTTCAAATGCCACAATTACGAATACGACATATCTCAATGGAAGCCATTCTTATGATGATCTCTACATTGGTTGTGGTATTGTTGCACCTTGTGGGTCAATTGTAGCTAATGGTTCTCTAATTCTTTCTGTGAACACTCTTACAGTTGCGAGTGGTGCCTCGATTATTGCAAATGGTTACTCAAATATGTCTCAAGGATTAGGTACTTCAGTTCAACTTTCAACTAGTTGGTTAGGTAGTGGTGCTGGAGGCGCTGGACATTACGGAAATGGCGGTTCAGGGGGTGGAACGACTGGTTCGAATGGTGGTGCCTCTTACGGCGTCGGTAATGAGTCTGGTTCGAATGGTGGTTCAATTTACGATAGCAATGGCAACTTGGTTTCAAACGGCGGAATTGGCGGAGGTCAGATTGTAATTTATGCAGA
>DASCRU010000023.1:0-1803 GCA_034400015.1 Candidatus Thalassarchaeaceae archaeon
TTACTGAATCGACTACAATACGATGTTGACTTTGTCTTCCAGTCAGGAATAGAACTTTCTTACCCCCATCAATATGGTTTTTTGCAAAAGATAGTGTTGAAGAAAGTGCAGCTGCAGTTTTTCCTATGCCAGTCGGGGCGGCAGCGAACAAATAACCCCCTTCTTCCAGAACGCTGTTTCCATCCTGAATCATTCGCTTTTGACTCTCTCTTAGAGATTCATGCGCCACGAACTGGAATGTATGCGGTGTCACAGTGTATCTCTCTAACTCGGCACCTCAAGAAGATTCGCAAATAGCCTGACGGCAGAATCAGTTAGGGTGCCCCGAATTTCGGGGCGGGTGTGGGGTGATCATGCTTTGCGATGAATCTGTAGAGCTCGCTCTCGGAGTCCGTCGAAATTCCTAGGGTGGAGAGGGGTCCCTGCCGCAGCAGGGGGGTGTGGTGTGAATATAGTAGATGCATCGACTGCTCTATCCCTAATAGGGTCGAGAGTGTATTGAAATAATTCTCTAATAGGGCTCGATTTCGTACACTTGCTCAACATTGTATTCCTTAGTGCACTACGTAGCTTGAGGTGGAAGAAGACATTGGTTGCGGGAGGGTTTTGACGCCCTCCCGCGTTGGTTGAGTTCCCATCCCCTACCATGTCCTTTTGCCCCCCGTTAGGGTGTGTGATCCTCTCTGTGCCTCAGTCGATTTGCCAACTGTTGGTGCCGTGCTTCTAGCACGGTTTGAAGATCATCAGAGGCTACCATCTCGGCCTTCATATGTGTCCGCAATGCGGCTCTTGTGACTTGATCAGGGGAATCGCCATGGATGCTACAGAACATCTCGATTTTATCTGAAAGGTCCATGCCAAGGTCAACTGTAAGAGTTCCTCCAACAGCTCTTGAGGGAGCCGCCTCGATTAATTGGCGAACTGCTAATCGAATAACGTCTGAACGATTCCTCATCCCATCTAGTCCCACCATTTGGTCAAGTGCCATCAGATGGTCTTCTGGAATTCTGCATTGTACCATCGGGCTGATATTGGACATCTCTCGCGGCCTCCAACCAAATGGGAGTGATGGCCGTATATAATTGTATTTCAAATGCAATACATTTGTATTACAGGAATATTTTATTCAGATTCCGTGTCCTGCTCTCCTTTTTCATTCCACCATCTCCATGTAGACCACCCAATTAGCGTAGAGGTGGCATGACCAATTGAAATGGCTGCATCTGTGCCGAAACTAGTATAATTCCAAACCTCAAATAAGAAAACAAGTAACAAAGGAAATTGTGGTTTCTTAGCATGATAAGCAAGTGCTCCTAAAGCCCCAAACATTCCAATTGATCCACCTCTGAATGACCTCCCCATGACGTAAGAAAACATTTCAAAATCGGGATTTATGATAAAACCAACATTGAAAAAAATCGCTAAGAATATTGATGTTAATGCACTTGTTCCGATGAAAATCATTGCAGTACTTTTCCAATTATTGTGTGCCTCAAAGGATTGTAAAAAGAACATTATTCCCGCTGTAACATATATTGCGTGCACTCCACCCCAATGTGCAAAGGGTGAAATGAATAATGTGAATAGGAAAATTAGAGGAGTAGTAGTCAATTCATTTGGGTCCATCCTAGCGAATTTCTCACTTATTAATTTCAGATTGTAAAATACATCACCTTCTACGGCTTCTTCGATTAGTAGGACATAACTCCAAACTACTACAAGATAGAATATTGTAAATTGTCTGGTTTGAATAATCTCTAGAGGATTTAGTGTCTTTCCAGAAGCATCTTTCCAAGGGGCTAC
>DASCRU010000024.1:0-2556 GCA_034400015.1 Candidatus Thalassarchaeaceae archaeon
CTTCTGCTAAATCAATGATTGTTCGAGTCCATTTACTAGTTGGACTCGGGAAGGCGAGAATGTGGGTAGCTGCATCCAAAAGATTGTCTGTAAGGGATGTTGGGGCATCTCCGCGACCTGAATCTTGAAGTCCGGGACGAGGTGTAGACCATTCTTCTGAAAATACCACAAATGGAATCGCGTGGTTATTCGCCCACCTCTCTGCGAGGTAATCAACTCCACTAGCGCCTCCAACAATTACTATATCTGGATACGCTTCAGTTTCAATCCAACTTTCAATTGATTCCTCTATGACAGAGTAATCGTAGAACCTACTAGATCCGACAATTACTAGGTTAATTACTCGTCCATCTTGATTCAAATCTTTTCCACCGAGACGCTCGAGGTCGCTCGCACCACTATGGTCGCTCATAGCGAGCAATCACAATAGGACTGAATAAATCCTTTGAAGAGAAAAAATGTGGAATTACTCGGATTCATCTGAATTTACGATTCTTTCAGAAATAAAATGTAGATAGAAACACCATGTTGCAAAAGCGCAAAGAAGATGCCATAAACCGTGAATTTGGAAGATAGAATCTGGAAGGCAGAATTCTGAACCATCTCTACCATATGGCCAAATTAACATTCCAATAATGAAAGAAGTTGTGCCCATTACAAACCATTTTTGAGTTGGGCGATAAATGGAAGGAGGAGTGACTTCGTTGACCAAAATTGAGAAGATAATGAATGTAGCACAGAGAGCAACAAGTTGCCATGGCCATGAAGTTGAGTATGTCAACATTGCAAGGGTAATAGGTGCGGCACTGAGAATGAAAACTCGTTCCAACGAACCATAGGATGTTCGTTCAATAAAAATTCTCATTTCAAAAATAATCCATAATCCAATACATTCAGCCCATACGAAATTTCTGAAGAAGCTGAACCTGCGAAGACCTTCGCCAATTCCAACTATGTCATCGCTATTTCGAAAGAACTCAATTCCCAAAACCAACAAAGAGAGAATGATGTGATTTCGAACAAAAATTTCGTCCGTCCAGCCGAGGAATGATCTCAAGCGATACAATACTGGGAAGAGGATGAAAACCAACATTCCACTCCAATCAAAGAATGCGCCTAGAACTGTTCTCGTACCATGCATTGCAAAACTACCAAGGCCAATTGAAATTACTGCTCCTGCATAGACAACTGGAATTAATCCCCCACGTGTAAATCCATTCTGGTCGGAATTTTCTTGTTGATCAGTTCGATGAAGAATGAGCAATCCAACCACCACAAATGCAAGATTCGTCAATGTATTTACTGGTTCAAGAAACAAACCTGAAACAAAACTTTCACACCAAGCAAATTCCCCTTCTTCGTAATTACCTGCTGGCCATAAATCCATCATAGTCGCAATAGCATAGAGAAATAATAAGGAGGAGGATACGATGAATCCAATTGTAAATCTCTTGCCAAAAGGATTTGTTCTGGAAGTGGATATTTTCGACATAAGGGCACCTTCATCCTTTCTTAGTAACTTTATTTGGAAGTTCTGCGCATAAATGATGAATAATTTCCAGGATATACTTTCAATGAGCCTTCGCCAGGTAGGTGCCAAATTGTATTGCAAACCTGATCTAAGAAATATCGATCGTGACTTACAATTACTAGAGTCCCATCATATTCTGCTAGGGCATCTTCCAACGCTTCCTTGGCTTGAATATCTAGATGATTTGTTGGTTCATCTAACAACAATACGTTGTTCTCTTCCAATAACAGTTTAAGCATGGCAATTCGAGCTCGTTCGCCTCCACTCAAATCTTCTAATTTGGTACTCACCTGCTCAGATGTAAATTGAAATTGACCCAAGAGTGCTCGAATGTCGCCATACTCCATCCTGGGTTTGAGTTTCTGTATTTGTTCTACAGGAGTCGATTGGAATTCCAATGTTCGATGATCTTGATGGAAATATCCAATCTGCACTCCTGGTGGAACATCGATTTTTCCCGAATCCAATGGAATCTCTCCGATTAAAACCCGCAAAAGTGTAGTCTTTCCCGCTCCATTTCCTCCAACAATCCCAATCCTTTGTCCTTTGGAAATTCCTACTCGAACATTATCTAAAATAGGCCGTTGTAATCCCTCAAAGGTAAGACATGCTTCATCTAAATCTGCTATTTCCATGCTAGCCTTGTCTGTAGCAGTCAATTGAAAATTCAAGTTCTTGCGTTGCCTAGGTTTGATTGATTTTAGCCAACGTAATTCCCCCTGTGCTCGATTTAACATGAATCTCTTTTGAGAAATTGACTTGTCGTACTTGTTGGCACTCTTCATTGATTGAAGGGCTCCTTTCAAACGCTTGATTTCCTTCACTGCTTTTTCGATACGATCATCAAGTGTCTGAAGGAACAATTCCTTCTGTTGCATAAATCCTGAATAATTTCCTTTGAATCCTTTGATCTTCGCATCTGCAACTTCAACGATATTGTTTGCAACACGATCGAGAAAATACCGATCGTGACTAACAATCAACAAAGCTCCTTCAAATCCTAGAAGAAATTCTTCCAACCATTC
>DASCRU010000025.1:0-3606 GCA_034400015.1 Candidatus Thalassarchaeaceae archaeon
ATCATGTTGCATCCAATTTTGGGTTTTTCTCTTGCAATTTGGCTCTACAAACAATGGAGTATCATCAAAGCACTGAGGCTGAAAAGAGGGGCGGTGTGGTCAAAAATACAAAATCAAGATAGAAGCGAAATTGTTGGAATTCATGAAAGGAAAGGGAGGAAATCATTGCTTTTCATCTGTATTGTAATCGCATTCGCAATTCTTGCAAACTCGTATCGTTACTTTGAATTAAAAACAAATTTGACATCGCTAATTAGTTTACATGGTTGGTTGGGTTTGATTCTATTCACCATTGTTTTCCAAATGTATAGAACTGGAACACGAATGGTAACAGAAAGAGAAAATGGAGACAATATCAAACAGACAAGAGGGATTCATCAACGGGCAGGAGATCTCCTAATTTGGTTACTTGCCGCTGTAGTATTCTTAGGATTCCTGCGACTACTTGATGTTCTTCAACAACTTTCTTGATTCTTATTCCATATTCGAATCCATTGAGAAATGTTACGTTCAATATCTGTTGATGTAGGCTGTCTATCCTCTATTTTCCCTTCAGAATCCAAAGATTGGATTCTGCATCCGCAAGCGTTTGAATGGCCTCCACCATCTGGATCAAAAGCAGTAGCAAGAAGAGTTAGGTCGACCAAACCACCGTCTGGATGCAAAAATGAATTCGTGTAAAAGGACGCGCCCAAGGGGGGAATCGGGCCAGATATTTCTCCTCCTTCTTCCCCATGAATAATCATACAAGCATCACAGTCATTCCCAACCATTGCTGTAATTCGATACCCCCCCGTTCTAGTACCAGAACCATCAAATCTAACAATTGCTAATCGATTCTCAATTCGTAGAGTACGATTGATGATTTGCTCAATCAATTGGGATTCTGCTCTGCGATTCTGCACAGATTTGTCTACACAGGGTTCTTTGAGAATTTCAGTGATTTTCAACCCCTTCGAAATAGCCTGTGCTATCCAAAGTGCTGTTTTAGGTGAATCTCTAGCATCAATACTTCTACCTAATACCACTACTGGATGATCTGAAAGAAATTCATCTTTAGAAACACCGCCCCCATCTAATCGATCTACCCAATCGATGAATTCGTCTAAATCATCCAAATTCAATTCAGTCCTTACAATCGAGTGTGCTATTCTAGCTGCAGACATAGTTGGTCTCCAAAAATCAAGTACTTCTGATTCAGATTTTTTGTTCGTCAAATGATGGTCGATAACTGCCCCTGCATTGGGATGGAATGGTAAATCACAAATTATTGTAGATCGATCAATAACATCATCAAAAACTCCAGATCGGATTCCTGGTGGATTCGCAAACACCACATCTGCATCGGGAAATGCTCGAAGAAGAATGGCTGCAGAAGCAATCCCATCAAGATCTCCGTCTGTTACAATTCGAGAGGGAGAAATCTTCCGCAAGGATTCCCATGCCTCTTCATCCGTAACCAAGCCGGTTCGGTCCATATTACGCTCCGAGAATAGACTGTTAAGAGCGATTCGGACGAACTGTCAAAGATTAGTACCTATTCGGCGTTTCATGGAAACATCATGTGGGGTAGTTCTTGCAAATGGTGATCTTATCCTATTGCTTCGTTACCCTCAAGGGCATTGGGGATTTCCTAAAGGCCATGTTGAAGATGATGACTTCGACCATCAAGCTACAGCAATCCGTGAATTAGAAGAAGAAACGGGAATAATTGATGTCAAAATAATTGGATCTTGGTATGCAACTACATCGTACACCTATTCGCGGCGAGGAAGCGAAAGAGAGAAACAAGTTCATTGGTTTCCTGCAAGAACAAATCAAATGGATGTAAAACTCTCAGAAGAACATACCGACCACATTTGGATTGATGTAAATGATGCTGAAAATATGATTACGTTTGCAGAAGAAGTTGAAGTTCTACGAGATGCAAGAAAAATTCTACGAATTTAATTTTCACGTGATGAAAGTGGTTCCCAAAGAATCTCTTCTTCTCCCAAAGTAAACGAAGAATGACGGCATGCTACAAACAACCAATCTGAAAGGCGATTTAAGTATGCAAGCACTACTGGCCTGACTGATCCTTCTCCTTCAATTTGCACCAATCTGACTGCACATCTTTCTGCCCTTCGAGCAACAGTTCTTGCTACATGTAATGCTACAATTACAGGGGAACCAGCAGGGAGAATGAATGAATCAAGGGGCGGTGTGTTCTCCGTCCAAGAATCCATCTCTGAAACCAAACGATTTGCGTGCTTCATTTCAATCAATACCATCTCTACTGGAAGATTATCTGGATTTCCAGCACATTCCCCCCCTACATCGAACAATTCCTGTTGAATAAGAGCTAATCCTGGTTCAAGATCTGATTCCAGGCGTATTGCTGTGGCCCGTACACCGCCGTCTGCTGCTTCCTTTGGGAGACGTGATAACTCCATTCTAGCCCATCCAATTGATGAGTTCAATTCATCTATAGTTCCAAACAATTCAACGCGAACCATTGACTTAGGAACTCGTTCACCAGTCAATAGACTGGTCTCACCTCCATCGCCTGCGCCAGTGTGTACTCTCGTGATGCGAACCATCGTCTCTCAAGGCTTACACATATTCGGCGGCTCTTGAATCCGTTTGATGTTCATTATTTGCCAATATACGAATGGAAGTGCGCCGAATTGCATACATTAGTAACAGGGTCCAAAGAATAATTTCCACTATTGCAATAACCCAAGCAAATGGCCCGAATGCATCAAACAAAACGTTCGCATCAAGAGGAGTTCCATACGTACCCATCCAATAAGCCTGAACAAGCAGATTTGCTCCAAACCATGTTGAAAGTATCCAAAAAAGGATGTTGCCTTTACCCCATGCTGATTTTGGAATGTCCCAAACCATGTTATTATTTACACTTGGTAGGTTATCAAACCGCGTGTTCCTTGCATCCATAAACCTGTTATTCTTCACTAAAATCAAGGTTTTCGTCTATTTTCAATCTACTGTTAATTGCTTCAATCCAAGAGGAATCTACGGCGTCCCATCCTCCAAAACGATCCAATCGTTTCAAATGAATTTCATATTCTTCTTTGTTCTCAAACGAACGATGAATCAAAGCAAGGGCGGCATGAGCCATTGCACTCATTGCAGGGTCGTCCATATCCCAAGAGCGTTCGAAATGAGCCGTGGCACCATGGGGGCCATGAACCAATCCTCTCTCCAATTGTCGAAGACCTGATTTGGACCATGTAATTCCTTGAATTCCTACAACAAGGCCTCTAAAAAGAAGATAAATTTCCAATAAAACAAAAATGGATGCAATTAGAAAATTTCCAATTTGTTCGGTTGATGTTTGTTCAGTCCAACCATTAGTAACAACTCCAAACAATCCTGAAACAAGAATGATTCCTGCAAACGGTGCTACGATTACATCACGTTGGGTTCTACCCATATGATATCCGCCAATTATGGTGAACCAGCCTCCCAAAACAATTGCCAAAATTGGTGGGATTGTTGGTGATGTTGGTCTTGGTGAACTAAGTGCAATGAAAAGGATGAATGCAGTAAACAAAAAAAGTGAAGCTGCTAGATTACCATGTTCAGGAAATGGTTGGTGAC
>DASCRU010000026.1:0-11001 GCA_034400015.1 Candidatus Thalassarchaeaceae archaeon
GATTCATGATCTAAGCGAGGAGAAATGTCGAATTCCACTCCGAGTTTTGTTGCATGTTCTTTCAATTTTGATAGGTCATCTTGACTTCCTCCTCCTACATGTACCAACTTGATTCCAGTGTTTGCAAGCATTGAGATGCATTCCCAAGTTCCTTTCACCCAACTAGCATGCCCGATAGATACAACATAATTTTCTGGAGTGTTTTGCTCTTCAGAAGACCATTTCGATAAATCGACGCACGGCAGTAGAACTCCTGCATCGATTTTGTGAACTTCTTTTATTCGTTGTTGGATGTAATTTGAATTTCCACTGAACACAGCATTTGAACGCAATGCGATTTTATTGACAAGTTTGAGGTCCCTTCGTCTAGGAATTGTTAGTAGCAATCGAGTTAATCCAACGGGTCTCGGTTGTTTTCCATTGATATTTGCCCATAGTACCGTTTCTCCATGGAGTCCTCGATTTGGTTCGAGCATGTGCACATGTATTGGAATATGTTCTGGAAGAATAGATACAGCTTCTAATGAACCACTGCCCGTCACTAAGTGTACTACGTCAACAGATTCCAGAGCATGATGTAGGGTATCAGGTCCTGACCCTAAAGTTAGAAATTTCTTCCATGCTTTGGTTGACGATTTGCTCGAAGATGCCAACATTCTCGACAATGCGGATGTCGATTCTTCCCATGGTGGATCTGCACTGAATACTGGAATCTCAAGTCTGTCTGCTTCTTTCTCAAGTTCGGGATGTGTATTCAACGTGGCAATTCGTAGATCAAAGAACTCTCTCCATGCTTCTAGTTGACGAACAATGTCCCTTTCAGCTCCACCAAATTGAGCGAAAGATCCCTTGATTATCAGGAGTATGGGGCGTTCGCCGGTTCGCTCCATGGGGTTTCTCCTCAATCATCGTGAATCAAGGTGGCGACAAAGCGTCAGGCTTGAAGCGCTGATTCGTGGTGGAGGGGGTATGGGCAAGCGGGCACTTTTGGTTCGAGGCGGTGCTTTGCCCATTTCCTCAGGTTTCGGTCGTGCTCATCAAGCTACAGTTCAGAGATTGAAATCAGGCTTAGTTTCTGGGTGGGAAATACTCAAAGAAATCGATCATAAAATCGATGATGCAGGTTCCATAAAACGTCTCCGACGCCGCTGGTTTTCGCATCCAGGTCATGTTCAAAAGATTGCAAATCAACAACAACCAGATTTGATTCACATTACCGATCAGGAACAGGCTCATCTTGTTCCAAAAAATGCGCATTGCCCAGTGGTCGTAACTGTTCACGACCTCTTTCTATTTGATCCCACAGTGATGCAGACAAGTTGGGGTCCGATTGATATTGGGAATAGAAAAACAGGATTCGTTCGTAGGATGGATTTACAACGTTTGAAGAAAGGATTACGTCGAGCGGATTTGGCTATTTGTATTAGTCAGGCAACTGCAGATCATCTATCGAGATTAATCCCTGGAATGCCGACCGTCATCGTTCCAAATAGTGTAGATTTGAAGGCAAGAGATCCTCGTACGAATTTACGTCCACGTCCGGAACTTCCTGAAGATTCACTTCATCTCCTAATTGTGGGGAGTGAAGATCGCAGAAAAGCACTCGGATTCGTTTTGGATGTAATTGGGAAAATAGATTCTGAAATACGTCATCAAATTGTTGTGCATAAGGTTGGAGCTGAATCCGATTCGTTTGCAGAGAAACGACTCAAGGAACATGCTTCAAAATTAGATGTAAATTTGAGATGGCATGGAAAGGTCGAAGAAGAGGAGTTAATTGCTCTTGAGCAACATTGTGATGCTCTTCTTTTCCCATCAGCAGCGGAAGGTTTTGGACTTCCTGTAGTTGAAGCGATGGCTTCAGGTTGCCCGATTCTAGTCAATGATTTGGGGGCCCAGAATGAACATCCTCCGAGTTCTTGCATTTTACCTCCTTTCGATATTTCTTCTTGGCGGGATGCGATATTGAAAATGAATCAAGAAAGAATTGCAAGAGGATCTACCAATAGACTACCGAGAGATGATCTTCTTGAGGCTGCATCATCTTATTCTGTCGAAGCAATATCCTCATTCCATACAGATGCTTATGCTACCGCAATTGAACTGAAGAAGTGAAGAATATTGGAATTAGTCATTCTTTGTTTTTTTCCATCTGCTCATCGCAACTGCTATTGTTATAATCTGGGTGTATAGCCCTCGGTACAGATGCTCCTTACTGTTGACGGCCTTCAGAAAGGTTTTGGTTTTGGCCGAAGGAGAATTGAGGTACTCAAAGGCATTGATCTGCAGATTGAGAAAGGAGAGTTGGTCGCTCTAATGGGGCCTTCAGGTTGTGGAAAATCTACTCTTCTCAATATTATCGGAGGTTTACTCGCTGGAGATTCAGGTTCAGTTCAACTTAACGAGTTCAATTATGGTACTCGAAATCCGGCTGGAAATGTCAATATTCGGAGACACGGAGTAGGTTGGATTTTCCAAGATTTCCATCTTGTTGAACATCTTTCTGCTTTGGACAATGTTGCTCTCGCCCTCGGTCTTTCTGGAGCAAGTGATTCCGAAGCCAATGAAAGAGCTGCTGCAGCATTAACTAGAGTTGGTCTTGGTGATCGCCTTGACCATATCCCTGATCAGTTATCTGGCGGTCAACGACAGAGGGTAGCAATTGCTAGAGCGGTTGCAGGACGACGCCCTCTGTTGTTGGCTGATGAGCCAACAGGTAATCTCGACTCCCGTTCAGGTGAAGGGATTCTTGAACTCTTCAATGATCTATGTCATGATTCCGAAGATCCGATTTCTATTCTTATGGTCACACACGATCCAGTTCTTGCTTCAAAGGCAGATAGAATGCTTCTTCTTCGAGACGGAGTAACTGCTGCATCTGATATACGTTCAGCATGGGGTGACGAGATTATCGATTCAATTTCAGGAGATGATGGAGGTGAAGAAGAATGAGTGAGAAGACAAGATTACAGCGATTAAAGGATGGTGTTCTCGATCTTCCTTCCAATACTAGAATGGCTGCGGAGTCAGCATGGAGGGGAAGAGAACGGGGTCTTGCAATTATCGCAGGTGTTTTCCTCGCATCTCTCGTAATTACTACAGTACTAGCATATGGGAATGGTTTGTCTCAGACTTTCCTTCAGTTTTCAATTGAGAATGATGTATACGATGCTAAAGTGGAGCAACTGTCCCCCCCCCCTGGTCCTGATGGGGATTTCGCCAATAGTACATTCACCAACGATACTTCATTGCTCGTTGAGGTTTGTTTGGAATTATCTCAAGAGGAGGAAATTGCAGATTGTACCTTGACTTTTGGGAGGCAAGCGATCAGACAATCAGGTTCATTCTTCAATATCGAAGCATTTGATGCAGGTTATCTCTCGGTAGAATCTGTAACTTCTAGTAATCCCTTACTAGAAAATGAGTCGTTTGATTTCCCAGAAGCTAATGCAAATGGACCCCCAGTTTTCTCCAAGAGAATGCTTCGTCTTCTAGGCCCTGGTGCCTTCGATGGAGAACTAGCAGAACGACACGAGAAACAGATGCTGAACGATGTCCCATGGCCTTCGCATCAAGACATGGTGGACAATCGGAGTGTCATTCTTCCTGCTAGTATTGCAGGTCCACTTGGAGTAAAGGTCAACGATACAATTGAGTCTCTTGATTTCGGCTATGTTTTGGACACAGCAGTTGATCCTGAGAAAATAGATCGTAGTCAATGTCCTGGTTTTGTAGAACGTACTGGGGGAGGATTACAGCATTGTAGAGAAACTATGGTTGTAGAGAACCTTACGGTTTCAGGGATTTATGAGGACTGGCAATTTGGAAATCCCACATTTGGTTTCAATCCAATTTTCATATCGTGGTCAATTCTTGATAATGAATCCATAATTACCCTAATGGATTCTGATCACGGTTATTTGGGAATTGCAGTTGAAAGAAGTTTGTTGCCAACCTCATCGACCTCCGATGCAGAGGATTGGCTGACTCGCTTGAGTCAATCCGTGATGTATGGAGAAGGTTCCCTTAGTAGTGAACCAATGAATTACTCTGGAGGAATCCAACTTTTTTGGTATGATACGATTTCTGGTACAATCACTTTCCTAGAAATTTTCCTTGGTCTAATCCAAACTTTCGATTATATTTTGATGATTCCAATCATTATTCTTTCAATGGCCATTCTTGTGTATGGCTTGGTATTGTCTTTGGAGCAGCGTAGGCGTGAGATTGCAATACATCGAACGATAGGAGGTTCTGCAGGGCAATTACAGAGCATGGTTCTCCGCGAGGTTCTGGTCATGAGTTCTGTTGCATGGCTTCTCGGATTTATTTTCGCACTTCAGGCTGTACGTTTGGTACTTGCAGCTGTTGGCTTCATGGAATTTGAGGAGTTAGAATTCGATATTAATGTGAAACTTGGATTTACATCTATTTTGTTTACAGCAATATGTACGATTGGTGCGGCTCTATTATTCGGTAATAATCGAACAAAGGATTTCCTTGAATTAGAGATTGATGAAGGAGTTCGTAAAGTTCCAACTAGAAAGAAACCCAAAACTACTCTTCACGTGATTATGTTCCTCGTTGGTTCCATTGCAGTATTAGAGGCGTGGATTGAGGATTCAACTGGTGAATCAGGTTTCATTGAGAATTTCTTCATTGACGGTTTGATTGGCCTCTTCGGTCCATTCTTGTTATGGATTGGTGGAGCCCTAATCTTGGGTAGAATTGCTTCTTGGGGACCTCGTTTCTTCTCCTTAATGTTTGGTTGGACGCCATTGTTGAAGGATATTCGCAGAGGTCTCAAGACTGGTGGTGGAGAGGCGATAGGTCGTTTGGCTACCATCATGGTTCTGACCCTTTCAATTGTTACTCTAGCAGCAGTACAAGGAGCAACTGGAACATTGGTTGATGAGAGAACTGCGGATGCGAATACCGGTTCAGTTCTCAGTATTCAATTTAATGATCCAATCAATTCTACTCAAGCAGAATTCATTGTTCAGTCTGCAATTCAAGATATTGGATTAGATGTATCTACAGTTCGCAGTACATCAGTTCCAACGGTAACAGTTTCTACAACCGACGGCTCATCAACGATTGAAGCATGGGTGGTTCTTGATGGAAACGAAAATGTCCTATTGTGGACAGGTCAATCAGTACCAGGTGATGATATCCAAAAGGTAGTCGATGGATGGGCGAATGGAGGTTTCACTGCTGGCGAATCTGCTAGTTTCAAACTTCGACTTCCAGATACTGTTCGCAATGGATTAGGGGACACATTTGAGCCAATGTTCGAAGACAAAAATGCCTCAGAACAGGTAGGATTTATCTCTACTAGTGCAAGGTTGAATATTTCAGCACCTAATCTAGAGGACTTGATGTCTCAAGAATCGATGAATTTAATCTTTGAACAATATCCTTGGCGTGGAGATATGAGTTTACTCGATCTTTCTGGATCTGATCTATCCAATCGAGATTTACGAAATACAAATTTCTCCGAATCAAATTTGGCGTTTGTTGATTTCAGCGGATCTGATCTCAAGAAATCAGTGTTCTATTTTTCAGGTCTTGTTGGCGCGAATTTTAGCAATACTGATCTTACTGATTCGCTCATGGGACTTCCCGATGATTTAGGGTTTGGAAACCCCCTTGCAGGAGTAAATCTGAGTGGTGCAGATATGACTGGGATGGCAGGGATAGCAAATCTAAGCGGGCTTGAACTGGGGAATGCGACTTGTCCAGATGGTTCTGCAGCTAATGTAACAAATTGTGCGTCTGGTCTATTGGAGATACCTCCAGAACATGTGATGGAAATTCTTGCAGAGCAAACAACCATCTCAATTGAACAGTCAGAATTCAATGTTGAACTTAATCATCTTGGCCGTCATCGATACCTTCCAGGTTTACCATCAGCAGAGGCTGAGGATAAACTAATCATTGGCGAATCTACTTATCGAATTCTCTCAGATATGAATGCAAACTCTAGCATCACTTCCACTCAATGGTATTTCTGGGTTGGATCAGGAAACGAACATTTAGCAGATTCTGATGACGATGGACTAACAAATCTCAGAGTTCAGATTGAGTCCAATGAATCAGTAACTGGTGTTTCAGATTTAACATCTGCAAGAGAAGAAGTTGAGCGAAATGGTGGCTTAATTTTCGGTACACCTGGTTTACTCAGTCTACAATTCGTCGTAGCAGCAATAGGTTCTGTAGCCTCTGCCTTTGTATTCCTTTCACTTGTTTTATCTCAGAGGAAGAAAGAAATGGCTATCCTTCAGGCAATTGGTGCTAGCCCTCGACAAGTCATGAGATTGGTTTTGTTTGAGATTTTGGCCATAGTGGTTGCGAGTATGTTGCTCGGCTTGATTTTGGGTGCAGGAGTTGCTCAATCATTCAATGGCTTCTTCTCAATATTCGGATTTATCTTCCAAATTTTCGGTGGTGCATCAACCGTTATTGAAAGAGAATTAATCTGGCCATGGTTCGATTTAGCAATGGTTAGTGTTGCAGTTTTGGTTGCAGTAGTTTTGGCATTGACATTGACTACTGCTAAAGCACTGAGATCAGATCTTGCGATAGTTTTGAAGGGGGAGTGATTCATGGTAAAGGAACGAGATACGCCTGAAACAATTCAACTATCTGAATCAATGGATTCGGAAGATCATCCTGTACTAGAGGCTAGAAATTTGTATCATGTCTATACTTCAAATGAGGAAGATGGAAATGTTGTGGCACTTCGTGGTCTTTCTGTTTCAATCAAAGCAGGAGAAGCAGTTGCAGTGGTTGGACCATCAGGTAGTGGCAAGTCAACTCTGCTGAAGGCTTTAGGTGGGCTCATGAAGCCTAGTGCAGGTTCAGTCTATCTAAATGGTCAGAATATGACTCGTATTACTGGATCTGATTTGGTTCGTCTTCGACAAGAAACAGTATCATTCATTTTCCAAGAGGGTAATTTGTTGCCTGACCTCAATGCTTTGGACAATGTTGCTCAGCCACTCAGGCATTCAGGCATGAGATCAAAGGAAGCCAGAAAGAAAGCAATGGAGATGTTGGAATCACTAGGAATAGCTGATCGAGCAGCATCTCTTCCGCCTACGCTTTCGGGAGGAGAAGCACAGAGAGTAGCGATTGGTAGAGCTTTAATCACGAATCCAAAAATCATCCTAGCTGATGAGCCAACAGGTGCTCTCGACCCCATTACTGGAAGGCGTATCATTGACCTCTTCCGTGAATTGAATAAGGATTCAGGGGTTGCTTTCCTTATCGTGACTCATAGTCGTGAGATTTCCTCTTTCGCAAATCGTGCATTGGAACTTAGAGATGGGCGTTTTGTGGCTCAACATGGTAACGACGTTGATGGTACCGATCTTGCAGCCACTAGAGAACTATTGATTGACGATACAGGCACACTTTCCATGCCACCAGACATGCTCGCTACATTGGGTGGACCTGGAAGGTTTGAGATACACGATATTGAACGAGATTCTATTCGAATAGAACGAGTTGATGAGGAAAGGTTGCAGATTGATGAAGGGACAGAGATGATCTTGGCACCTGCCTGCCCTGCTTGTGCACATGATTATGGAAAATCCACTGATGAAGAGTGCCCTTCTTGTGGTTCATCACGGCCACTTGTTTCCTCCTCTTGATTCATCAAATCATCAAGTAAAACGCCACATCATTTACGGCATTAACTGACGGGAAGAGGCCATGCACAATCCATTCGACACTTTGACACATTGGAGTATCGATAACCCAAAGTCAGCGACAACGGTCTTTCTGACTCTCGTTTTACTGTTGTCGATGTTTGTTGCAGGACCAATTCCAGAATCACTTGGAGTTGGAATCGAGTTCGATAATTCAGAGGATGCATTCTACCCCGACCGAAAGATGAATGAGGATGTTGATTTGCTCTATGAGATTGAAGAAACATACACTTCATCCATCGATATTGTTCGTCTTCTTGTTGAATTCGAACAAGGAGATTTGAATAATGATTCTACATGGGAAATGTTGGCAGATTTAGAAGCAGAGATGCATGTTCATTCTAATTCTAGTATACATAGATTGGAAACTGGAGCAGGTTCGGTCCTCGGCCCAGCATCTGCTGCATATGGTTGGTCAGAAATGATTGATCCCAACGATGCCGAATGGTTGGATTTGATTGAAGAAACATGTATTCTTGTTTATTCATCAAATGGGGACAACATATCTTCCAATCTAGTAAGTGCTCTGAATGCAACCCAATCTGCACCGATGACAATGCCTCAAGTAAATTCTACGAATCTACGGAACTGGTCTCCAGCAGATGGTTGGCTATCACGATTAGATGCAGGTGAGAATCGAACTACTAGACTCCAGACAGCTATGGGCCGAGCCATGGGAATGGGGCAGATTACTATTGGCAGTGGATTTGCAGGAGATGATCCCCAACTCGCCAGTCAGATTTCAGCTCTCCAAGGTGCACTTGGTGGAGTGGTTGGTTTTCATTCAGGAATGCAAGATATTCCTTACCGTGACCTAATTATTGCCTCACTTCCATCGAAGGAATCTTCAGATTCAGGTTTCGTAGATATTCCCGAAGAAGAACGTTGGAATAGAACTGACATGGCTACAATCTCAATGTTTGTTGATACCGATTTGACTGCATGGGGAGATGCAGAGGGGTGGAATGTATCCCAAATGAATGAGGACCCATTAGCAGCGACCAAGGTAATCGATGCAGAGGTGGAAAATTGGACATTGGAACTTGCTGCGCAAGGTCAAATCATTTCAGGTTCTCATGCTAGTGTTGCAGGATTGTCTTTTGCGCATTTTGCGAATGCTCAGACAGCACAAGTCGGTGCAGAGATTGGACAGTTGCTAGGCATGTCGGTTCTTCTTCTCACAATCATTTTGTTCACTCAATTCAGAACCGGACGGGATACTGCATTGGTATTGGTAGCCACTATTCTAGGAATTCTAGGAACGTATGGAATCAGTGGAATTCTGAATTTGACTTTCAATGCAGCAATGAATTCGATTCCAATACTCCTCATTGCTATCGGTGTTGATTATGGAATACATGTGGTTGCTCGTTATCGAGAGATACTCAGAGAAGAAGATGAGAAGGATAATGTGCAACGAGAGACGCTTCGAGATTTCCCAAAGGAAATGAGAATTCATGCAATTCGCAGAGGAGCGATTCTTACATCCGGTGCATTGTTGATTGCAATTTTTACGGATATGGTGGGATTCCTTTCTTTCCGATTCTCCAGCCAGAAATTCCTAATTGATTTTGGAACTGTAATTGCAGTTGGTTTGTTTATGATTTACCTCCTTTCAATCACATTACTCCCTGCACTACTAACATTGATGCCGCCCGCTAAACTTCGAATTAAGAAAGCAGCACGAATTGAACCAGGTCCGATCAGTAAACGGTTCGGGAGTTTAACATCAAGGCCATTTGAAGTACTCGTAGTTGCATTGATTTTATCGATACCAGTTGGGTATGGAATTACATCATTGGAAGTTGGATTTGATACTAGGGATCAGTTGGATGAAAGCATTCCAGTAGTAGAGGATTTCTTGGTTCTCTCAGATCGATATGAGGCATCACCCGCCCCTATTTATGTGAGGTTAATTCCTTCTGGTGATTTATTTTCTGCAGATGGTTGGGCGTACATAGGTGACATCGAAGAAACGGTTCGAACTACAGATGGTTCATCAGATGTTTCTTCATTGCGTTCTACCTTGGAATCTTCAGCGTCTTCAAATTCCTACTTGGATGAAATATTGCAGTCGTTGATTTCAGATCCGAGTAATCAGAGCAATTGGGAAGCCCTCTCGTCTTGGGTTCTAATGAATGAGACTGGCAGAGATATTACCGCTCGCTTCGTTCCAGATGAAGGTGGACAGACAGTGATTCAATTCTCAGCCTCAACTCTAGATTGGAGTGACACGGTTGAATTTGAAGAGAGGTTGTCTTCGGCTCTCAATGAATTGGAGATAGAAGGTGAAGTAGGAGTTGCAGGCCGCCCATTGATTCTTGCTCAGGTTACAGAGGGAGTAGCATCTTCGGCTGTCATGTCTACTGGCATAGTCGCTGGTGTAATTCTAATCATGTTGGTTGGACTTCAGAGGGTGGAACAAAAAGAGAATCGTAGAGGTTTGATTACAGGCGTGTTCATGTGGATTCCACTTGGAATTGTTGTAATCTGGGTTTACGGTTTAATGGGAATTTTGGGGTATGAATTGAACGCTCAAACGGTGACTATTGGTGCTTTGACATTGGGACTAGGAGTAGATTATGCTGTGCATTATGCGCATAGATATGAAGAAGAGAGACGAGCAGCTCCAAGAGATTCACCAGAGGCATGGGTGTCACGTACTACTGTAACAACTGGTCGTGCAATGGCAGGAGCCGCAATCACCACTGCCGGTGGTTTTGCTGTACTGAATTTATCTGGATTGGCTCCACTCCGACTGTTTGGACAAGTCTTCCTAGTAGCCATTATTTTGGCATTGATTTCTAGCCTGGTCTTGTTGCCAGTCCTTTTCTCCCTACGTCCAGGTGAATGTGACTTTGAGCAATCCAATGAATCGGAGTGACATCAATCGTCAAGATCCATGTCTAGAGCCAGAGATTGTTCAAGTTCTCTGATTCTATCTTGCATGTCTGCAAGGGCCTTTCCAGTAACCTTTCCACTCTTGACGCTGCTGTAGAGTTCCTCAAGTTCAGAAGTGATCTTGGAATGTTCCTTTCGTAGTCTTGCTTCTTCAAGGCGGTATGCCGCAACGGCACGTTGTCGACGAACTTCTTTGTCTTTCAACTTCTGAGAAGCAATTTCAGGATCGTTATGCACCACTTGTTTCGGCATTTCGACAGCGGTTGGATATGGAATGACGATACCTTCTCGCTCAAAGGCACGATCCATCCTTTCAATTAGATAGTCACGACTCACGATTTCATCGTTGTAATCTCCAATCCAAATAAATAATCTGAAAATCTTGGAG
>DASCRU010000027.1:0-1916 GCA_034400015.1 Candidatus Thalassarchaeaceae archaeon
CTGTAAGATATTCCAAATGAACTGAGCCAGCCAATGGATCTACTACTTCTGGAATACCTGTCTCCTCGCTCAAAACCTGTTGTGTACGTAATGCTATTTTCACTGATTCCTCTGTTGGCAAGCCTAACGCCTCATCGTATGCATTTGTATGCAGCGACTGGGTTCCGCCAAGAACTGCAGCCATCGCTTGGTATGCTACTCTGACCACATTATTCATCGGTTGTTGAGCCGTCAATGTTACTCCTGCAGTTTGTGTGTGAAATCGAAGTTGACTTGACTTAGGATTAGATGGATTGTATCTTTCACTAACAATATTGTACCACAATTCTCGTGCTGCACGAAACTTTGCTATCTCTTCAAAGAAATCGTTGTGGCAACCAAAAAAGAATGATATTCTCGGAGCGAATGAATCAAAATCAAGTCCTGAATTTATTGCTGAATCTGCGTATTCAATAGCATTTGATAATGTGAATGCTACTTCTTCAATCGCAGTTGATCCTGCTTCTCGGATATGATATCCACTAATCGAAATTGTATTCCACAAGGGTGTATGTTCTGCACACCATTTCATTACATCAGTAGTCAATCTAAGACTAGGTTCTGGAGGAAAAACATACAATCCACGAGCGATATATTCTTTGAGAATATCATTTTGAATTGTTCCTCTCAATTGATCCCTAGGTACCCCATTCTCATCAGCTACAGCTACATAGAGGGCAAAAAGAATTGATGCTGGGGCATTAATCGTCATTGATGTTGAAACCTGCCCTAAGTCAATACCATCAAAGAGAATTCTCATGTCTTCAATCGAATCAATGGCCACTCCTACCTTGCCAACTTCACCAAAAGACAATTCCGCATCACTATCCATTCCTAATTGAGTAGGTAAATCAAATGCAACACTCAGACCTTTCTGACCTTCTTGTAGTAACATTGTGAAACGTTCATTTGTTGCCTCAGCAGTGGAAAAACCAGCATACTGGCGCATAGTCCATCTACGACTTTGATACATTTTTTCATGGATGCCACGAGTATATGGGGGGCTTCCCGATTGAGATGATTCATCGTTAACAGGGGCAACTGGAAAATCAATTCCGCCAAGGGTTCGACCACGCGCTTCCTCCGAATCCATGTATCGCCATAGAGGAGGTGAACATCAGCCTGTCGTTCATCTTCGAGTTGTATATGCATCTATTACAGAAAGTAGACGATTGCACTGATCCTCATTAATTGCTCCAGCCGTCATACGTTCACGAACGAATTCTTTAGCCGCATTAACATCTTGTCTCTCACCTTTTGCCCAAATTGAACCCAATAACACTGAATGATGTTCACTAGAAACATCGATTTCTTTGAGAAGTGAACGCATCTCGTATCGATATTCTACATGTCTAGAGCGATTCAATCGCTTAGCTCGTGTCGCACGCTGTTCGACTCGTTGGTTATTTTTCTTCGCTTTTGATATTCTACGTGGGGTTCGTACCTTCTTTTCAGGTTCAGGTTCCACCTTTCGTGCATGTTTTGACTGGGTTGTAATATCATATCCTGCATCTAATGCACTAGACTTGGATTTCTGTAGTAATGCTGAGGTGCGATCTTCATCTGACTCTACATGAACCTCTGGTTCAACTTCAGTTTCCTCAAGATTGGTTAATCCAAGTGAACGTCTCTCTGCCCCATCTTGCATCATTGTCTCTTCTACTTCATCAATCGTAGTTTCTTCTGGGGCTGGTTCATCTTCCTCAATAATTTCTGCAATTATCTCAGGTTCTACAACCTTAGGAGCTTCTTCCTGACCGTATTGCTTCTGGACAGGACGATTGTCAATGATTGGCGAGGGTTTCGTTTGAGGAGTTGTAGTAGGTTGCACCTCATCTGTTTTTGGTGCTACGAATCCAGGGGTTGGAGCAAGAGGC